>CAYSWP010000028.1:0-13028 GCA_964434795.1 uncultured Desulfobacteraceae bacterium
CCTGAACCCTTGAATCCTGGACCCCTTTCTCCCAACTAATTGGGAGAAGAACCTTTTATTTAAACTATATAATACAAAATGTCCTGCAATCAAATTATTTAATAAAAAATTATCTCAACAATATATTTTTGCTTGCAATTAATTATGAGGTCATGTTATTAAGCCGCTGTTAATGTATATAATTTGGAATATTTTAATGAAAAAATCAAAAAATGAAATAAATGCATTTTTAGGAAAGGATACGGAATTTGAGGGCAAATTTTCCTTTACAGGTATGGTCAGAGTGGATGGAAGACTTTCAGGGGAAATTTTTTCCGACGGTACCTTAATAGCAGGAGAAAGTGCAATTATAAAAGCTCAGATACATGTTGGCGATATGATAATAAACGGAGAAGTTCACGGCGATATTTTTGCAGAGAACAGAATAGAAATAAATGTTCCAGGCAAGCTATTCGGCAACATAGAGGCCCCGAAATTAATCATAGAGGAAGGCGTTATATTTGAGGGAAACTGCAAGATGAAAGATCTAAGCAAAAAGACGGGAGAAGGCCCTGCAACAATAGCCAAAAAGACAGAGGGGCTTGCGGTTTTAAAATAACAAGTAATTACACAGGGAGGCAGGGTTAGGCAGGGGGCACAAGAATATCAGCCTCTATACATAGAGCCTAATAAATAAGATTTTAATTAGTCATTTAGGCGAGGTTTAGGATGATTTTAGAATCATTACAAAAGATAAAAAAGACAGAAACGGACATAAAAGACAGAATAGAAGATGCCAAAAAAGAGGCGGTTAAAATAACTGAAGATGCCAAAAAAGAGGCCGAAAAGATAGTAACAGACAAGAGACAAGACGCTAAAGGCCAGGTAGAGAAGATGATAAGCAATGCCGCGGAAGAGGCCAAACAAGAGTGCCGGTCTATTGCGGAAACTTGGAAAAAAGAGACTGAGGACCTCGAGAAAGAGGCCCAAAAGAACCTGGAAAAGGCCAAAGAATTTATTTTACATTCAGTATTGGATTAGAATCATGCTGCGACCAACACGGATGAAAAAGATACAGATACTCGCTTTAGAGGGGTACAGGTATCAACTAATAAAAAAACTACAAGAGCTTGGGACTGTTCATCTTACAGATTTTGCGGAGAAACTAACTGACCCGGTGTTAAAGGATCTGCTAAACCCCCATCCCCCATCCTCTATTATTAGAAAAATTGCCGCGCAAACCATTTCTGTTAATAGGTTCCTGGATCTTTTTGGAAGGTACGATTTGGAGAAGAAAGAAGGTTTTATGAAGGGAATTTTTGCCCCTTCACCTCCAAGAAAAATTGAGACCAGAGAAATATACGGCAAAGAGCTGATAGACCACGTTGACGGTGTTTTAGAAAAAGTTGAAGGAGAAATAGAAGACCCTGTTAACATTTTAGAAAAAATTGATGAAGAGATTAATGAATCAGAGAAAGCGATAAAATCATTGAACCTGGTTCGGTCTTTAGAGATAGATTTAAGTGATGTTGGGGAAACAGAGTTTTCTTCTGTTATTTTAGGAATTGCACCAAATGAAGATTTAGAAAAACTAAGAGAGCGATTAAAAGATCTGACCGGTAACACATTTTATCTTGGAGTTAAAGAGACGTCTGATAATAAGACAGCAGCAGTTTTAGTCTGTTTAAAGGAAGAAACTGTTTCGATTTTGACAAATATTCGTCGTCTGAACTGGGAGAGAATAGATATAAAAGGCCTGGAAGGGACACCAAGCCAGGCAATAGACTCCACCAACAAGAAATTGACCTTATTAGGTGAAGAGAGGATAAATAAAGAGGTAGTAATAGGAGACATTTCTAAAAAATGGAAAGACAAGCTTAAAATATGCCAGGAGCTGTTAATAGCTGAGAGGCAAAGAGAGGAAAGTCAAAGTAAATTTGCCTCTATGGAGAGTGCAGTAATTATTGAGGGCTGGGTTCCTAAACATATGGCGGAAAAAACCGTCGCAGAAATGAAAAATGTCAGCCATAATGCATGTGTTATAGAAACATCGGACCCTGAGGATAACGATGATGTCCCTGTTCAACTGACAAACCCTAAGTTTATCCGCAGCTTTGAGCTTTTAACCCGCCTTTACGGCCTGCCTGTTTATAACGGCATTGACCCAACAATGTTTCTGGTTCCTGGCTTCCTGCTCTTCTTTTCAATCATGTTGACAGATGCAATGTACGGAATAATGGCCTTTATTTTGGGGTTTTTGTTGATAAGGGGCGGCGGTAAATATAATCAATTGATAAAAGACGGCGGTATTGTTTTTGCCTCAGCAGGGGTTGCCACATTTGTTATAGGTGGTTTGACGGGAGGATGGTTTGGTGATTTTGGGCTTAAGCTTTCCTTCCTAAAGGCCGTGCAGATATTTGACCCTATGGTAGGGGTAACGGCCTTTCTCTTAATAGCGCTTGTTATTGGACTTACCCATGTAAATGTCGGCGTTGTCATACAGATTGTGGACAATTTCAAAAGAGGAAAAATCCAGAACGCAATAGGTGAAAATCTCTGGTTTCTGTTTGTTCAGCCGGGCATTTTTTTCTATATTATAGGTCATAACGTTATTGGCCTTATATTTATTATAATTTCCCTTATTTTGCTTTTATATGGACACAAGGCTATGGCCATGTTTCAAATAACCGGATATATGGGGGATGTGCTTTCCTATGCAAGGCTTATGGCCTTAGGTTTGTGCACAACAGGAATTGCAATGACCGTTAACGTGCTTTCTTCAATGCTTTGGAAGATTGGGGTTATAGGTATAATTTTTGCCGTCATTGTCTTTTTAGTAGGACATATATTTAATTTTGTTATTAATGCAATGGGCAGTTTCGTCCATGGATTAAGGCTACATTATGTAGAATTTTTTACAAAGTTTTACCAAAGCGGGGGGGCTGAGTTTGCACCTCTTAATAAACAATTTGAAACATTAGAGATTAAATAAAAGGGAGGAGTACTTATGGAAATAACAGCGGGGTTAGTGTTGGCAATAATGGGCGCAGCGATTTCTATGGGGGTTGCTGCTATTAGCTCTGGAATTGGAGTTGGGCTGGCTGGAATAGCAGGAGCAGGCGTAATATCAGAGGACCCTAAAAAATTTGGTCCTGTGCTGGTGCTCCAGGCACTCCCTCAAACACAGGGTATTTACGGCTTTTTAGGCGCTGTATTAATATTGATAGGCGTAGGCGTTCTGGGAGGAGCTGTAAAGGAAATTCCCTTGGGAATGGGATATGCCGCCCTTGGAGGAGGTATTGTTATTGGTTTAAGCAGCATTACTGCCATTGCTCAGGGAGCTATTGCCGCAAGCGGTATGGGGGCTGTAGCAAAAAGGCCGGAAACTTTTGGGCAGGCTATTGTACTTGCCGTTATGGCGGAAACCTTTGCAATTTTTGGCCTTCTTATAGCTATTCTGATTTTTGTTGGCACCAAGATTATGGGCGCTTAAAGAAAATATGTTGATAACATATTCTACTTACATAGAGGAGAATTATGTCGGATAAAGGGGTTGAAAATATAATATCCCATATAGAGGCGGAGGCAGAGAAAGAAATTTCTGGGATGCTGCTTAAGTCACGAGAAGAAGCGGACAGGCTAAAAAGCACCGCCCGTCAAAAGGCAAAATCAGAGGTGGAAAAGGTCTTATCGGATGGTAAAAGGGCCGCCTCCCTTGAAAAACAAAGGATAATTGCAGAGACTAAAATCCAGGTAAGACGAAAGATGATGGATTCTCAGGAGAGGGCTATTGCCGGATCATTTGAAGAGGCCAAAGAGTTCTTAAAGGAATTAGCCGAAAAAGGGAAAAAAGATAAATTTGTTTATAAGAGCATACTGTTTGATCTAATAGCCTCCGGCTCAGAGATTTTAGATGGAAGTAATATGGAGTTGGCCTTAAATAAAAACGACCTAAAAACATTTAGCAAGGCCATGTTGAAAGAAGTGGGGGAGTTGGTGAAAAAGGGAACAGGCAGAAGCGTAAGCCTGTCTTTATCTAAAGAACCCATGCAGTTTTTAGGAGGTGCGGTTATCAGGGACATAGAGAAAGCTGTAGAGGTTGACAATAGCCTTGAAACCAAACTGGACAGGCTAAGAGAGAGCATTAGGGTTGAAGTGGCCAAGATACTTTTTGGGGACAGCATATGATCAGAGAAGCTCTTTCATACCTCTATGTCAATGCAAAGGTAATGGCAAAAGAGGGGAAGTTTATTTCCTCCCATAAATGGGATGATCTATGGGGCTGTGCATCACCAGGAGAGATACTATCTCTTTTAGAGGGAACGGATTATTTTCCTTACTTCTCTGAGGGGGCGTTGAACGACGCAAGGGAATTGGAAAAGGCGGTTTTAGAAGAGTATTCTCACCTGGGAAGGGAAATATCACGCATTATACCTAAGAGCGCACCGCAATTACAAGAATTTATCCTTAGAAAGTGGGACGTAATCAATTTAAGGACAATTATGAGGGGCATACATGGAGGTTTAGGAAAAGAGCTAATCATGGATTCCTTAGTGGAAGGTGGTGAAATGGATCTTAGCTTTTTTACGAGACTTCTTGACGTAGAGAGCATGGATGATTTTGTCGTTCTTTTAGAAAAAACCCCCTATCACTCGTTAAGCGATGTCCTGACAAAATATAATGAGACGAAAAACCTTTATTTTTTAGAATCTACCTTAGATAAAATTTATTGGGCGTATTTATGGCAAAGTATTTTAAAGGGAAAAGGCATTAAAGAATTTAAAGATTTTGTTGAAAGATGTGTTGAGGCTCAAAACCTAAAAATTATTTTAAGGGCGAAAAGCAATAACATGACCTTAGAAGAAATAAACTCTTTTCTAATCCCGGAATGCCCATTGTTAGAGGAAATTTTGCCGGTTTTTGATGAAGAAAACATTTCAGATCTTATACCCTTATTAGAGGATACTGTATATTTTGAGCCGCTTGCAAGCGTTGAACAAGAGTATGAAAAAACAGGATCTGTTCTGTTCTTTGAAGATATGCTTGATAATTTAATAACAAAAAAGGCGGATGAAATTAGAAAGAAAAAGCCCTTTGGGGTAGGGCCTCTTATAGGATTCTTGATATCTAAGGATATGGAGGTTCAGAACCTCTTGGCTATTATCAGGAGTACCGGGGTAAATTTGGACAAAGAGACAATAAGAGAATCATTAATGAGGAAATAATGGAAATAGCCCTGATTGGAGATATACACACTGTACTTGGATTCAGGCTTGCCGGCATTAGAAAGGCCTTTCTGATAGACGAGATTAAACGTAAAAACACGAGGGAAATTATCAAGGGGTTATTTGACGATGGTATAGGGATTTTATTGGTTACAGAAGGGGCATATCAGGAATTAAGGGGTGAAATAGAAGAGGCAAATAGATTCAAAAAAGGGCTAATGCCTATCATCTTGGAAATTCCAGATAGTAGTGGCCCCTTGGCGGATAAAATCGACCCTATGAGAGAGCTTATTAAGAGAACTGTTGGATTTGAAATAGCATAATAGCGAGGAAATTATGACAGATAGCAATACAGGCAAAATTAAGAGCATTGCCGGCCCGCTTGTAATAGGCAAGGGGATGAGAGGCTGTGAGATGTATGAGGTCGTCAGGGTAGGCAATGAAGGCTTAATGGGGGAAACCATTAAGTTAATTGAGGATTTAGCCTATATCCAGGTATATGAAGATACTACAGGGCTTAAGCCGGGAGAAGAAGTTGCAAGGACAGGCGCTCCGCTATCGGTGGAACTTGGACCGGGGATTATTACCAATTTTTATGACGGAATTCAACGCCCATTGCTCCGGATAAAAGATAAATCAGGTGACTTTATAGGTAGGGGCATTGACGTTCCCAGTCTGGACCCTGAAAAAAAATGGGACTTTAAGCCAATTGCAAAGGAAGGTGATGAACTTGAAGGGGGAGATTTTTTAGGAGAGGTTGATGAATCTAAGGTTATAGCCCATAAGATAATGGTACCGCCAGGAAAAAAAGGGAAGCTCGTGGAGATTAAGAGCGGAAGCTTTACGGTTGATGAGGTTATAGCTATACTCGATGACAATGGAGAGAAAATTGAATTAACGATGAAGCAGAAATGGCCGGTAAGGATAGGGCGGCCATTAAAGAAAAAGCTTGATCCGGAAGAGCCCCTCCTGACAGGGCAGAGGATATATGACACATTCTTTCCTATAGCAAAGGGAGGAACGGCTGCTATCCCTGGAGGCTTTGGCACAGGTAAAACTGTTAGCCAGCATCAGTTGGCAAAATGGGCCGATTCGCAAGTGGTTGTTTATGTGGGTTGTGGTGAGAGGGGAAATGAAATGACAGAAGTTTTGATGACATTTCCAAAGTTAGATGACCCAAACACAGGCGAGAAACTGATGGAAAGATCAACCTTGATAGCCAATACTTCAAATATGCCTGTTGCTGCAAGGGAGGCGTCTATTTACACGGGTGTTACCATTGCTGAATACTATAGGGATATGGGATATGACGTAGCCTTGATGGCTGACTCATCGTCAAGGTGGGCAGAGGCCTTAAGAGAGATTTCAGGAAGGCTGGAGGAGATGCCCGGAGAGGAAGGATTTCCTGCTTACCTTGGCACCAAACTTGCTGATTTTTATGAAAGGGCCGGCCGTGTTATAACGTTAGGTAAGGAACAAAGAATTGGCTCAGTTTCTATTATTGGGGCTGTGTCGCCGCCTGGAGGCGATTTTTCCGAACCGGTTTCCCAAAACACATTGAGGGTTGTAAGCTCATTCTGGGCATTAGACACAAATCTGGCTGACAGAAGACACTTTCCCGCAATTAACTGGTTAACGAGTTACTCTCTTTATCTTGATTTTGTAAAAAACTGGTATGATAAAAATATCGGCAAAGAATTTTTGGCCATCAGAGGCGAGATGATGGCCATTTTAGAGAAAGAGTCCGAGTTACAGGAGATTGTTCAGCTTGTCGGGCAAGACGCATTACCGGAAGCAGACAGGGCGCTTTTAGAGGTATCAAGAATGATTAGAGAAGATTACCTTCAACAACACGCCTATCATGAGGTTGATTCTTATTGTCCTAAAGAGAAACAGTTTCAAATGTTAAAAATTATCATGAAATTTTACGATGAGGTCAAAAAATCAATTGAATCAGGCATTGTGGCAAGCCGGATAACAACAGTGAAGGTAAAGGATGAGATAGCTCGTATGAAATATGAGCCAAACAAGGAATTTTCCAAGAGATATGAGGAATTAATAAAATCCATTGAAAGTGAATTTGAATCTTTGAGGAACCAACAATGAAAGATAAAGAAAAGGATTTAAAATCAAGGGAATACAGATCTGTTACTCAGGTTGCAGGACCCCTTATGATTGTTGAAGGCGTGGAGGGCGTAGCATACGGAGAAGTTGTTCACATCAGGACACCTGAAGGCGACAATAGGATGGGTCAGGTTCTGGAATCACAAGATAATTTGGCCATTGTCCAGGTCTTTGAAGGTACGAGGGGGTTAGATACAGACCAGACAAGGGTTAGGTTTTCCGGGGACATTATGCGCATTTCTTTGTCAAAGGAGATATTAGGTCGATCATTTGACGGTTTGGGAAGACCGATTGATGGGGGACCTGACATTATACCAGAGACCAGTTTACCAATAATCGGCGCAGCCATCAACCCAACGGCAAGGGATTATCCGGATGAGTTTATTCAGACGGGCATATCAACTATTGACGGCATGAATACCTTGGTGCGAGGACAAAAGCTTCCAATATTTTCCGGTTCCGGGTTGCCCCATAATGATTTAGCTGCCCAAATCGCAAGACAGGCTACTGTGTTAGGCTCAGAGGAACCCTTTTCGGTAATATTCGCTGCCATGGGAATAACCCACGAGGAGGCAAATTTTTTCATGAACAGCTTTGAGTCTTCCGGTGCACTTGAAAGAATAGTTTCCTTTATAAATCTTGCGGACGACCCTGCCATAGAAAGGATTATTACACCAAGAATGGCCCTTACAACCGCCGAATTTTTAGCCTTTAATTACGACACCCATGTATTAGTAATACTCACGGATATGACTAATTACTGTGAGGCCCTGAGGGAAATATCATCAGCCCGTGAAGAGGTCCCTGGAAGAAGGGGTTATCCAGGGTATATGTATACGGATCTATCAACGATATATGAGAGGGCAGGCAGAATTGCCGGACGAAAAGGCTCCATCACACAAATGCCTATATTGTCTATGCCTGATGATGATATCACACACCCTGTACCTGACCTTACAGGATATATTACAGAGGGGCAGTTTGTTCTCTCTAGGGAATTACATAGAAAAGGAATTTACCCTCCGGTCGATGTTCTCCCAAGCCTGTCCCGTCTAATGAATGAGGGAATCGGCGAAGGAAAAACAAGAGCAGACCACTTAGGCGTTTCCGACCAGTGCTATTCTGCCTATGCTGAGGGGAGGGATGTGAGAAGCCTTGTAGCAGTAGTAGGCGAAGAGGCCCTAAGCGAAAGAGATAGGTTTAATTTAAAATTTGCAGATGTTTTTGAGGGACAATTTGTGGCACAGGAGCCAGGTGAAAACAGGACGATTGAACAAACCCTTAACCTGGGATGGGAACTTTTGTCAGGGCTTCCTGAGGGGGAACTGAAAAGGATAGATGAAAAATACGTTAAACAATATTATAAAAAATTCTCTCCAGCGAAAACAGGAGAATAATCAATGGCAGATATCTTACAAAATGTTAAGCCAACGAGAATGGAGCTGTTAAAGCTCAAAAAGAGGATGAAGCTTGCAGAAAGAGGGTATAAACTGTTGAAGGAAAAAAGAGACGCCCTTGTTTCTGAATTTATGATCGTTATTAAAAAATATAAGGATGCAAAAAGCGATGTAGAGGAAAAACTAAAAGACGCCTTTTATAATTTATCCATATCCGAGGTTTTGATGGGATCTCAGGAATTGGATCAAATAAGCCGGATAACATTAAGAGATATAAATTTTGATGTAAAAACAAAAAATATAATGGGCGTTTATGTGCCTATTATGAAGACGGATAATGTCATTCGGCGCATGAGCGAGAGAGGGTATGGGTTTCTTAGCACGAACGGAAAAATTGACGACACCGCTAAAGGGTTCGAAGATACCCTTGTGGCAATTGTGAGACTTGCAGAGGTTGAAGAGTCTGTCAGGGGGATTGCAGAGGAAGTAGAAAAGACAAAAAGAAGGGTTAATGCATTGGACTATATTGTTGTTCCTCGTCTCCGGGCAACCATCAAACACATAGAAATGAGGATGGAAGAAATAGAAAGAGAGAGCTTTTTGCGATTAAAAAAGATTAAGGCATCTTTGCAGGCAAGGAAACAACATTAGGGCAGCGGTTATCCTCCGTCCTCATAGAATATAACGGAAGAGTATATTTGCCGGGAATAATGAACAGTAAACTTGAGCTTAACGCAAGGAGAAGTAGGTCTAACAACAGAAGAGACGCTGAGATAAAAACAAAGCTTTTTTATTTGTTTTTCATAGCCCAACTTTGCGCCATATTTGGTATGGTGGTCGGGGTTATTTTTTTTATCTTACGCCTCATTGGTTTTATTAAATAGATAGTCCTCCCTTTTTATCCACCCTTTTTATCTATCTGCATGTCTTAATTTCTTATCACTTGACTTTCCTTATAGAAGAGATATAATACATAAAACGGATAAATTTAAACACCATATGGGATCGGTCGCATTAGATCAATTTGATTTATTAGAAAAGAAGGTAGATGCTCTTATCTCCCTGGTAATCTCCCTTAAAGAGGATAAATTAGACTTGGAAAGGAAGATAAATGCCCAGGAAGAGAAAATGGATTCTATTGTTAATGATATGAAAGCTTTTCACAAAAAAAGAGAGTTAGCGCAAAACAGAGTTGCAAGATTATTAGAAAAATTGGATAAATTTAAGCTGAAATTATAATGAAATTGTCCCATGGGTGAAAAGGTTAACATTAAAATAAAGGACAAGGAATATGTTGTAAAGGGCTCTGATAACAGGGACCAGATAATGAAAGTGGCGACGTATGTTGACAGGCGAATTAAAGAGATAAGTGATTCTGGAAAAAAATTGTCGGACGATAAAATAGCAGTTTTAACTGCTCTTGATATAGCAGGTGATTATTTTCAGCTCTTAGAAGAAAAAAAGGATTTATTAGCAGAAATCAAAAGAAGATCCCAGATGTTAATGCAAAGGTTGAATACGGTATTAAAATAAAAAATTCCCCTGCTATGTTCGTGATTAGTAGACGGCTTTGAGCCAACATTAACGAGAAAGGGTTGTCCCGCTTGCCTTTGTGTGAGCTGTTGAAAGCATGTGCGTGCATACGCCTGGGCGTGTTTGTCAATAGACCTGATGGGGTAATGGAAGACCCACCTGATAGAACTCAGGTTCAAATAACGCTGCTGACACGGCATTGCAGCGGGGGAAATTACAAACTGACGGCAATAAAATGGAAGTAAGTTGAAAACTCACACTGTTGATCACAAGAAAACAAGGCTCAGCTTTCACTGTAATTATATATTAGTACCATAAAAGCGGCCATTTAAAGATACGTATTTTTAAAACCATAGCATTCCGTGAAAAATTATTAAGCCTTGCCAAACAAAAAACATACAACGCTTCGCTAAACCTCCGTTATCCCCTCCGTATTCCTACAAAAATACTTAAAGAATAAAAGGCGGTGATTAAAATGTTGATCACTCAGTTGGTTATTGTTGCTGGGGGGGGAATTTTGCTGGGTGTGGCGGCAGGCATTATCATTCGGAGAAAAATGTTAGAGAGCAAAGTCAGCTCTTCGGAAGAATACTCCAAAAAAATTATCCTTGATGCCGGCCGACAGGCTGAAACAATTAAAAAAGAAGCGGAGCTTCAAGCCAAAGACCGGCTTTATCAACTTAAAATTAATTTTGAAGAAGAGACAAAATCAAGAGCCAAGGATCTTCAGAGTCAGGAAAGAAAATTTTTTCAAAAAGAAGAGGGACTGAGCAAGAAAATCGAGCAGCTTGGTCATAGAGAGTCAAAGCTTGCAAAACAAGAAACATCATCAGCAAGCCGTGAAAATGAGCTAAAGAGGAAAAAAAGAGAGATCGAGGATCTTATAGAAGATGAGAGGCAAAAATTAGAGAGTATCGGAGGGATTTCTGCCGCGGAAGCCAAGGATATGCTCGTTTCTTCTATGGAATTGGAGGCAAGACACGAGGCAGCCAAGCTTATTAAGAAAATAGAGGCAGAGACCAGGGAGATCTCTAACAGAAAGGCCCAAGAAATATTAAGCTTGTCTATAAAAAGATATGCAAGCGACCGGGTTGCAGAAGAATGCGTATCAGTAGTTAATCTACCGAATGATGGAATGAAGGGAAGAATAATAGGCAGAGAAGGTCGGAACATTAGGGCGCTTGAGGCCGCCACCGGCATAGATTTTATAATTGATGATACACCGGAGGCAGTAGTTTTATCGGGTTTTAACCCGGTAAGGAGAGAAGTGGCAAAGGTAGCCTTAGAAAGATTAATAGAGGATGGAAGAATTCACCCTGCAAGGATTGAAGAGATCGTGGAAAGGGCAAGCAAGGAGATTGATTCGAGCATAAAAGAGGCAGGTGAACAGGCAACTTTTGACGTGGGGGTTTATGGCATACATCCGGAACTTATAAAGCTAATCGGAAGGCTAAGATATAGATCCAGCTATGCACAAAATGTCTTGCAACACTCTATTGAGGTAGCTTTTATCTGTGGTATCATGGCATCCGAACTGAGACTGGATACAAAAATGGCAAAGAGAATCGGACTTATGCACGACATAGGTAAGGCAGTAGACCATGAAGTCGAGGGCCCGCATGCTATTATCGGCGCTGATCTGGCCAAAAAATATGGTGAGCCCGAGTCTGTTGTCCATCCTATAGCGGCTCATCATGAGGACAGACCGGCCAATTCAGTTTATGATGTTATTCTTCAGGCCGCAGACACACTTTCAGGGGCACGGCCCGGTGCAAGAAGAGAGATGTTTGAATCTTACGTTAAGAGACTGGAAGACATGGAAAAGGTTGCATCCTCCTTTAAGGGCGTTACAAAATCATATGCAATTCAGGCAGGCAGAGAAATTAGAATAATAGTAGGCAGTGATAAAGTTGACGATTTTGAAGCAGCGCTTATTTGCAGGGAAGTTGCTAAAAAAATAGAGACAGACCTAACCTATCCGGGGCAAATCAGGGTGACGGTAATCAGGGAAACCAGGGCAACGGAATATGCAAAGTAAGAAACCAGGAGCATGGGTTATATCTTTCTATTATAGAATAGAAGAGACAGGAAATGGGAGATAAAGATAAAAAAAAAGGCCGAGATAGTAAAAAACCCATAAGAAGAAGTTTTAAAAACCAAAAGCGCCTAACAGTAATGGTTTTTAAAAACGTAGGAAGGGTGGTTACATTTAAGATATCCCCTGGAATTTTGTTGTTCGCTGCATTGTTTCTCGTTTTTTATATTATAGCTACTATATTTATTACCAATGAATACTTTGATATCTATAGAATAAATAAAATACATACAGGTAAAATAGCCAATCTCAGTATAGAACTTAAAATAGGCAATAAAGACATTGAAAAACATAAAGAAGACATTGCCTTTCTAAACGAATATATTGAAGCACAGAAAAATAAAGGCTCAGAGGAGGTCGCTAAGCCGATACCTGAGGTTGAGACTGTTGAGCCGGCTGTTGCTGTTCCCGGGCTTGTTGAAGCAGAAGAGTTGAAAATAAAAAGAGACAAAGCAACAATCAGCGTCAAGTTTAAGCTTGTGAACACTCAAACTGATGAACAGCCTATCGGCGGATATGTTTTTGTAATTGTTAGCTTAACGGAATTAGGTAAAACAGAAAGATGGGTTTACCCCAGCTCGCCGTTAAAAGACGGGGTGCCGGAAAATTATAGAAAAGGGAGAAGATTTTTTATCCACAGGTTTACTGTAATTGACGGCAAATATAAAATAGGAA
>CAYSWP010000029.1:0-13023 GCA_964434795.1 uncultured Desulfobacteraceae bacterium
CCTATGCTTTATTTCTTCCAAGTTTTTCAAAGGAAAGCTCAACGCTTTCTATAATCTGCTCCATCCATATTTCATCTCGTTCGGAAAATGTCGTGCCTTCCGGTCTTGAGGCAAAATATAAGCCGATCGATTTACCGTCAACAAAAATGGGAGAAAAAAGGGCATATTTAATATTGAGCTGCTTTGAGACTCCGTTTGGTAGCTCTAAATCTTTTTTCCCATCATTCCATGAAATTGTTTTATGTTTACTAATACATTCAATAATTGGAGAGTCAGACTTTGTAGTATCAAGCTGGAAATCCCCAGAGCTTATATGGGTGTTATCACCTGCATAGAGGCGGGCCTTTAATGCCTTTCTGGAGCTGTCAAAAAAGACAGTAAATATATCCGCCTGAAGGCAACGGTACATTGCCTCCTGGGCCAGCATTAATACCTGATTTATGCCGGCGTTTTTTTTCCTTTCCATTGCAAATTCAGTCATAAAACGGCCAAACAATGTCTCTGGATCTTCTTCTTGTTTCTCGCTATCCTCCAGGGCTTTACCAATATCTAATTTAGAAATAACCTGAGAAGGTTTATCCTTCCCCCATTCTAAAATGTTGACCATCATTTCAATGTCTTCATGGTCGAGATCAAAAAATCGCTCTATGTTTTTATCGTCATAGCAGGTTTCTTTAATAAAGTCGGTTAGGGAAAATTTGCCCTGCCCTAAAATATTCTGAATTCTTTCTCCAATCTTTGCAATCTCTATCTTTCCTCCTGGTTTAGCGCCAAAAAGCATATCTGAAATATTGCCGGATTCATTAATGAGCGCTGATAAAGCATCATTCTTGTCTTTTTTTATTAAAACATCTTTGATCTTTCCTGGAACTTTATAAATTTCAGCAACGCCCCTGCATATTTCATCATATTCAACACCAAAAGATTCCTTGCATGCCTTGTTTATGGATAATTTTTCCTCACGTATTAATCCCTCCATTTTTTGAAATTGTTCGG
This sequence comes from uncultured Desulfobacteraceae bacterium, assembly GCA_964434795.1. Taxonomy (GTDB): domain Bacteria; phylum Desulfobacterota; class DSM-4660; order Desulfatiglandales; family B25-G16; genus M55B121. Next base: position 997 of record CAYSWP010000029.1, read on the forward strand.
GAAACGTATATGCAAGACCAACGCTTGGCAACTGGTAAAAAAGACCTGCAACAAAAATCTCCTCAGGGTTTTTATATTTATATCTCCGGGCGAGTGACATAGATAATGTGCCGGTGAAATATGAACTTGCATATAATTCAAGCAATTCATTGCTGGGATGGGCCTTCACATTCTGTTTAAAGACAGACAGGCCAAAAGCCAGGGAATAAACCTTCTCAAAACCAAGGAAGGTTACGGCAGCTGAAACAGTTTTTATTGGATAACGTGGCGAATAATAGGCAGAGTTAGCAGTAACAAGCATGCTGGAAGTTAACCCGCAGTCTCGCATAATAACAGCAGCGAGATCAGCGGCACGCGTTTCTGATAGCTTTGTTAAGCGAAATATATCCAACACATTTTCGCTTAGTGCCGGGAGACTCCCCTTTTTTTCCATTTGCTTTATAAGGTCTCTAGCCCTTTCACTTATGCTATTTTCATTATCTTTCATACCTATGTTCTCACTATTTCTTTTTATGGTATTATCAAGTTCATTATGTAAAACTTTGTTGATGTATGTCAATTAATTTTCCCTAATGCAATCAATAAACACCGTAAAGGAACTAAGATTATGTTGAAAATGAAAACAATGAAACGCGAAAATTATCCATGACCCATGATGTCTGTAAACGGTTTCATTGATTATAAGATCAGGCATCGCAAATCCGTCATGTTTTCGCCTACACCCCGTCAAAGTTTTGACATAACCTTTGCTCATTTGATTTTAAATCCTTAAACCTTTAACTGCTTTATTAGGCTAAAATGTCTGTGTGTTTCTGTGTGGGTCTGCCTGCCCCGTAGCTCCGGAAGATGGTACTGGGGTGGCTAAGTCTCTTATTTCGCTATAATTAGAACTGCTGCTCATTTCATTGTTTGACATATATCTACAAAATTGTATACTAAGTTTGGCATGTGTTTTGCTCAAATAAGTACTATGTTCCAGGTTTGTGGGTATGTGGAAGCGATCGGTTTTCACGTACAAAACGCTTACAAAATGGCTTAAGGTGATAAGAATACAACCTTTGAACCCCGCTGTAAGCGGGAAACCTTTGAACCGTGAACGGTTACATAACATTTTAGATTATATGGCATGGCCTTATTCAATTGTAAATTAGGAACCAAAAAAGGAAATATAGTTATTAAAAGAATAGAGGCAAAGAATCAAGAGGCCTTAATAACTAATCTCAAACAAGAAGGATATTTTATCCTCAGTGTAAGCAGGTTAGACAGAAAACACCTGCAGAAAAATTTTATTAGATTTAAAAAAAAGGTAAGCAACAAGGATATTCATAGTTTCAATAAGGAGTTTTTAGTTCTCCTTCGCGCCGGCATTCCAATAGTTAAATGTATTCAGATTATTGCTGAAAAAATGGAGGATTCTTACTTTAGCGAAATTTTAAGGGCGGTTATGCAGGATATTGAATCAGGTGAAAGCGTTTCGGAGGCCTTTGGTAAATACGAGTATATATTTTCAGGCCTTTATACAACATCATTATATGCCGGTGAAAAAAGCGGCAAGTTGCCGGAGGCAATTGAAGGCTATATAGATTATCAGGCCAAGACAGAAGAGCTCAGGCATAAGATTGTATCAGCATCCCTGTATCCTGTCATATTGATTGCCTTTACCGTTTTCACCGTTATCTTTCTTCTATCATATGTTGTTCCCAGCTTTACTAATATTTATGTAAAATCAGACACAACCATGCCGGCCGTTACTACTGTTTTGCTGTTCATTTCAGAAGGTGTAAAGGATAATATTTTTTATATAATCCTTTTGATGATAGCCCTGTTTATCACATTCAAACACTATAGAAAAACCGATAAGGGGAACTTGATTATTGACCACTGGAAATTATCTCTGCCACACTTAGGAGAAATATTTTTATATTATTCCTTAACAAAATTAACAAGAACCTTGTCAACCCTGATTAAATCAGGCATTCATATTGTGGAATCTCTTCGTATAGTTCTACCACTGCTGGAAAATAAATTTCTTGAAGAAAAATTCAAACAAGTAATAAAGGGGGTAGAGGAGGGAGAATTATTTTCCAACTCACTAAAAAATACTGGTTCATTTCCAGACACCGCTATTCAAATGATTAGCGCCGGAGAGACAACTGGGGCATTGACAATTATTTTGCCGCAAATCACTGAATATTATGAAAACGAGCTAAAAACAAAAATCGGTTTGATAACCACCCTAATTGAGCCGATTCTTATGATTCTTATTGGGCTGCTCATAGGGTTTATTCTTATTGGCATGTATTTGCCCATATTCCAGATGGCTGGAAAAATATAACATAAACGGCACATGCACAGAAAATCATGTAGAAGGGTCTGAAAATAAAGACTGATGGCTGAAGAATATCATAGAAAATATCTCGGAGAAATCCTTATTAAAAACGGGGCGTTGGACCAAAAGGATCTGAACTATGTTCTAAGCAAAAAAAAGATTACCAAGCAAAGACTGGGAAATATTTGTATCCAGGAAGGGCTGTGCTCTGAGGAGGATGTTGCAAAGGCAATAGCAGAACAATTTGGAATGCAATACATAGACCTCGATAAAGAGGAGAGGGACGAAGAACTATTAAAACAAGCGCCCTTTGACAAACTTATCAGTTATAATGTTGCACCGGTAAAAATAGAAAATGGAAAATTAATCGTGGCCATGAGAGATCCGTTTGATTTTGCCATCAATGATGAACTTGAAATCCTCTATGATGTACCTATAGATGTTGTAATAGCTACAGAGAAGAGCATAAAGAATTTGCTCAGTCAGGAACAAAAATCAGTAACCTTCCTTAGGGAAGCAACTGCAAAAGTTGGGCTTCAATTAGTGCGTGAAACTGAAACAGGGGAGGAACTACTCTCTCTTGAAACACTTGAATCAGATGAATCAAGCCCTATAGTTAAACTGGTTAACACTACCATATTTGACGCTATCACAAACCGTGCAAGCGATATACATATTGAGGCAACAACAGAGGGTGTCATTATCCGGTACAGAATTGATGGAGTATTGCACCGGGCAACTGATCCTATTCAGATTAAAAATCTTCCCCAGATAATATCCCGTATTAAGGTAATCTCAGAGCTGGATATATCTGAAACAAGAATTCCTCAGGATGGAAGATTCAAACTATGGCTAAACAAGAGATCTATTGACTTTCGAGTCTCCATCCTTCCTACCGTGTCAGGAGAAAACGCTGTAATAAGAATACTCGATAAAGAAAATACAGCAAATGAGCTAAAGGGACTGAAATTAGAAAACCTTGGATTAAATCTTGAACATTTAAAAACTTGGAATAAGACTGTTCGCATGCCTTACGGTCTGATTCTTGTCACCGGCCCCACTGGAAGCGGAAAATCTACTACCCTATATGCCGCCCTTGCCAAGGTAAACAGGGATATGGAAAAGGTGATTACCATAGAAGACCCTGTAGAGTACCAATTAGATGGGGTTATGCAGATTCAGGTTGCTGAAAAAAAAGGCCTTACCTTTGCCAAAGGCCTTAGATCTATACTACGCCATGACCCTGATAAGATATTGGTTGGTGAAATCAGAGACTCAGAAACGGCAAAGATAGCTATTCAATCAGCTCAAACAGGACACCTTGTATTTTCAACAGTGCATGCAAATAATGTATTTGAGGTCTTTGCAAGATTTGCCCACATGGGAATTGATCGTTTTAGCCTGGTTTCTTCTCTCATCTGTATTGCCGGGCAAAGGCTTGCCAGGGTTCTGTGTCCCCACTGCAAGATTCCTTACAAGCCATCGACCGAGCTTCTCCAGGAATTGGGAATGGACAATGAAACAAATTCAAGCCTTACCTTTTTCGAGAAAAAAGGGTGCGGTGAATGCAATGGAACAGGATTTAAAGGGAGAACATCTATTATGGAAATGCTACTCCTTGATGATGAAATAAAGGAATTAATTGTTTCCGGGCAACAGACCCATAAAATCAAGGATGCTGCCATGAAAAAAGGTATGAAAACCATGCGCCAATCAGCATTGGGACTGGTCTCTGAAGGAAAAACCACCATTGAGGAAATTAACAGAATAACATTTGCAGGGGAGCTGTAGGTGGTGGAAAAATTCTCTTATACAGGCCTGGAAATATCCAAGCATCATCTAAGCCTTGTGCAACTGGAAAAAACTACCACGGGCTGGCATCTTAAGGCAAAGGTCCAAAAGAATATTGCCCCAGATACACTGCACATGTCCATAAAGGAAAAACCCGTTAAAAACACAGAAAACTTCGATAACGCCCTGCAGGATCTTCTGAGAAAAATAAAAATAAATAATAGAACTATAGCTGTTTCTCTTCCCAGTGAAATTGTCAAGCTATCTTTGATTCCGTTAAATGTCTCCTTGATGGATCATGAGGAGACCATTCAGACCATTAAATGGAAACTACAAGAGACAGTACCCTATGATACGGATTATATGCGCGTGTCCTTTCAGAAAATTAGCCCTGGGAGGGACGGCGAGGAATCCGTGCTTGCAGCAGTTGTCAATAAGGAAATAGTAGAGCAGTTTGAGCAGCTCCTTGTTAGGCGAAAACTTAAAGCTGAGATAATCGGTGTATCTTCCCTGAATCACCTAAATCTTTACTCAAATTATCTGAAAAAAAATAATTTCACAATGATCTTATCCCTGTACGAAGATTATTTTTTCTTTGCCGCCTTTGACGAAAGCAAAGTAGCCTATTTCAGGGGGAAAAAGATATCTCCATTTACTGCATCAGGATCAAGGGAGATATCATCTACAATTGACTATTATCTATCTGAGGTTGAAAAAGAACGAAAGATTAACAAGCTGGGAATTTCCATAGAAACAGAAGATATGCAAAACCTTGAACATACGCTCAACAAATTATACCAATTTGAAATTTGTCATCTAAACCCTGTAGATGCAATTCCTTCTTTAGGTAACGCAGAACATGAAACAGCCATTAATTCATATACATCGGCCCTTGGTGCTGCACAAATGTTATATTATAAACTATGATAAAATTTTCTCCTTTTAAATAAAGTTTACACAATGGAACGTATTAAAGTCAATCTTGCCACAACACATATTAAACGGGCCCCAGGAATAGTCAGGTACCTATGGTGGTTTCTTTTTTTGCTGGTCCTAACAGCAGCGGCTTATGAAGTATGGCACTATAAAGAGGTAGAAAAAAATATTGTTCTTTATAAGAACAAACCTAATAAACAAATTAAAAAGCAAAGGCTATCAGTAGCACCAAAAAAATTATTTTCAGATCAGGAGATGAAGGAACTGGCGTTAAAAATAAAATTAGCGAATAAAATCATCCTCGGTGATTATTTCCAGTGTTCATTGTTATTAGATAAACTTGAGGCTGAAATCCCGAATAATCTTTTCCTTAACGAACTTGATGTTGATTTAAAAAATGAAGATGATAAAAAGTTAAAAATAGACGGTTACACACAAAGTTTTGCCGATATAGTCCTATTTGTAAACAATCTGGAGAATTCCGATTTCTTCAGAAACCCTTTTCTTTTAACTCAAAATGAGGAAAAAACCTTAGAGGGAAAAAAGCAACTAAGATTTTCTATAACAACTGACATTCGTAATCCAGTACCTTAATTAAAGGCAAAAATGGTTTATATGCCGCGAAATGCCACAAAGACACTAAGCCACAAAGGTTATGGAATTATTTCATTGATGGGTCTACTTGATATTTGGCGTATTGATATTATTGAGAAAACCTTGTCACATGTGTATTTCTTTATTGATATCAGTCTTTTCTTCTTGTCTTTGTGTCCCTGGCCCAGACCTGGCTTTGCAAGATAGGCATACATAGCTTCATTCAGTAGGTTTAATGGCTACTTAACTAAATTGTACAAAAGTCGCACCAGGGCAGGCTTAGTGGCAGAATAAATACAAAATATTAACTATAAAAAACCACATAAAATGAAGGTTATAAGAAAATATAGGACATTGTGGGTTATTTTGGCCTTTTTATTTCTAATTGATGTTGCGGGATATTATTTTATCCTGGAGCCTCAGAGAAAGGAGCTAAAAAACCTAAAAAAAGAACTGCATAATAGAAATAACGAGAAACGAGTTGAAAAAAGGGATGTTTCAACACCAAATGACAGCCAAAGGCATGCTGTTCGATCAAGGCAACAGATAAAAGAATTCAATAAAGCCCTCCCCAATAAAAATGAATTTGTAAACATCTTAGATGAAATATTCTCATTTATCGATATGGAAAATATGACTTTGAGGAGGGTTACGTATTTGCCTAAACAAATCAAGGGAACCAGTCTGCTGGATTATTCAGCAAATTTTACCATCACTGGAGACTACAGTTCGGTGAAGGGACTCTTAAATAAAATAGAATGTTCTGAGCATCTTTTTATTTTAAAGAACCTCCATTTAGGGAGGGCACCTGAAAATCGATCGATAGATTTAACCTTCACTCTATCAATATTTCTCCAGTCATGACAAGGGGCTGATGTGAACAAACAGAAAAAGGCATTAATTATATTATTGGCTGCTCTTGGAGCTATAACGCTATATAGATTTCTGGCCCCGGTTCCGAGACAAAAGGTTAAGGCATTGACGTATACCGGCATTAAATACAAGAACCGTTTGACTAAAAATATACCCTCAGAAACGTCATCCGCCACAGACTTCTTGGTAAGAACAGATATCTTAAACAAACCTGCCTTTAAAAATAAAAAGGTAAAAAGAGATTTGTTTTACTTGAAGGGACAGGTAAAAAACAGTGACGAGGTGGAAGGTGAAAAGCCACCTATAGTCGAACAGGTTCCTGATGAATCTATTCCAAAACATAGGGCGGAAATAGATCTCCCACAATATTCCTTTTTTGGAAGCCTTACCAAAGACGGTATAAAAACTATATTTCTGTCCAAGGGAAATGATATTTACCTCGTTAAAAAAGGTAAAAAAGTAGGTAATAACTACTTAGTTTGCAGCATTGGGACCGACATAATGACACTCTTGCTGCAAAATACAAATGAAGAGATAAGTGTAGGCCTTCAAGAAAACACACCTTTAAGGGTAATCAATATTAAGAAATTATATAACCGTTCAGAGGTTCAGGAATAATTACTGTATTTCTAAAAAAGGAAATAATCATGAGACAAAGGAGAAAATGGTTACTTATCATAGCCGCCATATACCTTTCACTGATGCTAAATGGATGTGCAGTTGATAATAGCTTCACAATAGGGGAAAAACTCATCAAAGAGGGAAATCTCGACAGGGCGGTTCTTTACCTTCAAAAGGCCTGCAAAGAAGACCCTGATAATCAGCATAAATCGGCCATTTATAAAACTGCAAAACTAAATGCATCACAGAATCACATTAAGGCAGGCCAGTTCTATATGGAGCAAGAAAATCACCAGGAGGCAATGAAAGAATTCAGGATGGCCATATCCTTTGATTCATCAAACAGACATATACATTCGCTCCTGGATACGGTTCAAAAACGTTATGAATCAAGAGAGCAGACTAAAAAGGCTCTCACCTTATTAAGGCAAGGTATGGAAGAAGAGGCGAGCGAGGCCTTTTCTATAGCCCTGAACCTAAATCCGGGAAATCAAGAGGCTCGCCTTCATTTATCAAAATTAGCGAAAAATAAAAAGATCCCCCTAATTCAAGGGGGAGACCATGAGTTAAATATTTCATCTAAAAAATCAGTTACCCTCAGATTCAAAAACACAAACATTAAGAAAATATTTGCCACACTCTCAAAGTTATCAGGGGTAAATTTTATCTTTGATGAGTCGGTTCAATCTAATGACATTTCTATAAACTTAATAGATATGCCATTTTTAAAGGCCCTTGGTTTATTAGTTTCCACAAATAAATTATCCAAAAAAATTATAAACAATAAAACTATACTGATTTTTCCTTCCGTTCCAAACAAAATAAAACAATACCAAGACCTGGTGATACGAACCTTTTATCTGTCAAACATTAATGTCGGCGAGGCAGCAAAGCTTGTAAAGTCCATATTAAAAACAAAGCAGATACACATTAATAAAGAACTAAACAGCATAGTAATCAGAGACACGCCGGATGTAATTAAATTGGCGGAAAAGATAATAAGCGCAAACGACATACCATCCGCAGAGATACTTTTCGGTATTGAAATCCTGGAAGTTAAGCAAGTTGCTATGCATGACATAGGGTTTCTATTTTCACCTGAGTTTAAAATTTCTGCGGCCACTGGATTAAGTGGAACAGAGATTTTTAGCGGTAATTTTATGAGTAGCGCTGGTTCCCCTGGATATATATCCTATAATCAGCTTCGTAAGCTTAATAAAGACAATTTTTATTTCTCCCTTCCTGCGGCTACGCTTAACTTGATCAAAAATGAAAACGGCACCCAAATTCTTGCTAACCCAAAGATAAGGGTTAAAAATAAAGAAAAGGCCTCCATACATATAGGCTCCAGGGTCCCAATCAGGGCCAACAGGCGTATAGACACTGCGGGCAATACCTCGTACGACTATAATTATGAGGCTATAGGCATTAAGCTGAATATTGAACCTTATTTTAACCTGCCGGACAGTGTTACTATAGGCATAACCCTGGAAGTAAGCAGTATTGGGGCGAATATCGGCACTACTGATGATCCCCAATATGAGATAAATACTAGAAAATCAAAGACAAAACTGCAGCTTGAAAACGGGGAAACCGTACTGATTGGAGGGTTAATTCAGAATAATGATACTGAAGAAGTTACTAAAATTCCTCTTTTAGGGGACATTCCTATAATAAAACGCCTGTTTTCCAGAGACTACAGGTCAAAAACCAAAACAGAAATTTTGATGTCAATAACACCATATGTTGTTCGCGGTATTGATATCCCGAGTAAATCTGTTCTTACAATGTGGTCAGGTCAGGAACATAGCTATTCCCTAAAAGGACCTGCATTTGAAACAGATACTATGAAAAAAGAGATAATTGAGGAAAAAGATAAACTTCATGGCATAGCCAGGCAGAGCCCCGGATTGGTTCTGATTAATGCCCCGAAAAATATTAAAAGCGGCGAGAAGCTAAGTGTACAGGTCCTTGTGCAAAATGCAAAGAACCTGTATTCCACCCCGTTAAAATTTGCCTACAATGCCGATATATTGAAATGTTTAAAGGTACAAGAAGGCCCATTTTTAAAGAAAGACGGAAAACAAACTGCATTTTTAAGCTTTATTAATCAGCCCGAAGGATTGGTGAATATTAATTTGAGTAGAATGGGCAGTGTAGGGGGGATAGATGGTGATGGCACATTGACATATTTAACATTTGAAGCAATCTCTCAAGGAATATCTGAATTATCTATACTTAAACCTGAATTTTTAGATGCAGACATGAAACCCTATCCGGTAAAGGCAAAAATAGCAGAGATTAATATTAATTAGATGGTGACTACTCACGTAGTCAGGCTGAAGGGGTTTAGACTGAAGACTGAAGTGGTCCAAAAAGCACGATTGACTCACTTTTGTAGAAAAAGAGAAAACTATTGCACCAAACATGGCTTCAAGACGAACCGTATTCCCGTTTTTTCTAATCCCGCCTTTAGCGGGACCTTCAGCCTAACAACCTGAGTAGTCACATTAGATGAATGAATAAAAACTATAAAAATTCAGGAAAGACAGGACCAAAGAGGTCTATATCGGTTAATGGCCTTGATAAAGGATTTACGCTTATTGAGATGATTATCGTTATGGCTATCCTTTCTTTAATGGCCACTATAGTTATGCCGTTAGCCAAAACTACCGCTAAAAGAAACAGGGAAATGGAATTACGGCAAAATCTCAGGATAATAAGAACGGCATTAGATGAATACAGAAAATTAGCAGATGAGGGTAAAATCTATAAAGGAACCGGAGAAAGTGGCTACCCCAAAAATATGCAAATTCTTATAGATGGAATTCCTCTAATTAATGGTGGAGGGATGAGGGCGAAATTATTAAGGCGTATCCCCAAAGATCCCATGATCGAAGATGGTGAGTGGGGGAAACGTTCTTATTTCGACGACCCTGATACCGAGGTATGGGATGGAAGGGATGTATATGACGTATATTCGAAAAGTAACGGCATTGCCCTGGATGGATCTCGATATGGAAATTGGTAAGTCTAAAAAAAACCAGGGTTTTACCTTGATTGAATTGATGATTGTAATTTCAATCATAGCCATATTGATGACAATGGCAATGCCCAATTATGCCGTTTATACACTTAGAGGGAAGGAGGCAGTTCTAAAAGAAAACCTTGCCACGGTAAGGGAAGTTTTAGATCACTTCAAGGCGGACACCGGATCATACCCGGAGGTCTTACAAGACCTGGTGGAAAAACAATATATCAAATCAGTTCCACAAGACCCTATGACACATTCAAGTGAAACATGGATCCTACTCCCTCCTATAAATGATGAAGAGACAGGTATTTACGATATACATAGTGGGAGCGACTTAGTCGGTTTAAACGGCACACCCTATAATGAATGGTGAAAATTTTTTATTATGAGATTATTATCTAAATACAGGGAACATGGGTTCACACTTCTTGCACTCCTGGTCATAATTAACATTATGGGCCTTTCTCTTTCCTTATCTGGAAAATACTGGTACACTGTAAAAACACGTGAAAGGGAAAAAGAGTTACTGTTCAGGGGATTCCAATTTATTAAAGCTATAGGCAATTATTACCAAAACTCTCCTGGTTCTGCCAAGACTTATCCGGCAAACCTCAGGGGTCTCTTAAAAGATCAAAGGTTTTCAAATACAAAAAGGTATATCCGACGAATATACAAGGACCCCATGAAACCGGATAATGATTGGGGGACCATAGTTGATAAATATGGAAGGATAAAGGGCGTATATTCAACAAGCGAGATGGAGCCGCTAAAAAAAGAGGGATTTCATGGTGAGCTTTCCCGCTTCACAGGGAAGGAAAAATACTCAGAGTGGAAATTCATCTATTACCCGCCTGAAAAAAAATAAACAGGGAAATAAAAGGGAGAATAAAAAATGAAATCACCATGGCAAAAAAGGGTTTTGAGAATTACCAAGATTCTTTCTATTCTAATAATATCGTCTGTTGTTTTCATACAATGGGGTTGCAGTAACAATGAGGAAAAAAAGGCAAAACACCTTTCAAATGCCCATATGTATGAAAAGGACCTTGAATATAAAAAGGCGGTTATTGAATTTAAGAATGTTATACAGCTTGATCCGCAAGATGCCATGGCTCATTACGAATTAGGCCGGGTTTACCTAAAACTAAAAAATATACGAGGCGCCTTTCAATCTTTTAAGCAGGCCACTGAGCTAAAGCCTGAACATTACAATGCCCAGCTACAATTAGGTAATATCTATCTGCTGAGTAAAAAAACAAAGGAAGCCAGGGAAAAGGCGGAACTTGTTTTAGAAAAAAACCCTGGAAATACCGATGGATTAATGTTGCTTTCAGGTGTTCTGATTCAAGAAAAAAATATCGATGAGGCTATCAAAACACTTGAGAAGGCTATTGAAATTGATCCCAAACAGGTAAAGATCCAACTTGGATATGCAAGACTTTTATTTATGAATAAAAATTACAAGGAAGCTGAGGAAACATACAAAAAGACCTTAATCTTAGACCCAAAACTTCCTTTTGTAAGGGTTGAACTGTCAAAGCTATATGCAAGAACAGGACGTTATGATGATGCCGAAACACAGCTAAAAAAGATGGTTGCTAACTCAACATCAAAACATAATTCATTGAATATCCTCGGTCAATTTTATGAGAGTGCGAAAAAATGGAAAAAGGCGGAAGAATCATATCAAGAGGCGGTAAAAATAGCCCCTGAGGATAGCGTAGGGCCCCTAATGGCATTATCCGGTTTTTACGCTCGACGGAACTCCTATGATTCTGCATTAAAAACCATGAAGAAGGCAGCCGGCCAAAGGGGAGAAGACGATAATATCCAATTGGCTATAGCCAAT
>CAYSWP010000030.1:0-12996 GCA_964434795.1 uncultured Desulfobacteraceae bacterium
AATTAAATACAATAATCAATTTATTCACTATTCAAGATGTGACCCCATATATCTCCAATCCATTCCTGAAGAAAATAGGAATAAATCCTGCCTGGAAGATTTACCTGTGCATCCAATGGCATCACTGTCTCAAGACCATCTGTAGATAGCAGGTGCGCGGAAGTGCAAGTTTGCTAAAAACTGAAAAACCCTTCTCCTTGGAAGAGAAGTTTATGTTCCCTTATTTTCCTTAATCGCTTTTCTCGCCAGCATATCACAACGTTCATTTTCAGGATGTCCGGAATGTCCCTTTACCCATCTCCACTCGATTTGATGGGGTTCACTAACCTTCAGGAGTTCCTCCCAGAGATCTTTATTTAATACGGGCTTTTTTTGCGAATTTACCCAATTTTTCCTTACCCATGTTTTAATCCAGATGGTAATGCCCTTAAAAACGTAAGTAGAGTCTGTAAAAATTCTTACTTGGGATGGTCTCTTTAGTTTTCTTAAACCCTCTATGACTGCCATAAGCTCCATTCTGTTGTTTGTAGTTTTTGGGCAATATCCTGACAGTTCCTTCTCTGTTGACTTATATCTCAGTATAGTCCCATATCCCCCGGGACCAGGATTGCCTGAGCATGCACCGTCTCCGAATAGTTCTACAATACTATCACCATTTGCCTTCATATCACTATATATTGTCCATAGCCCCGTATGCGCCCTGTATTCTGTCTTTAAGTAAATAACAGAGTCGTTCTAATATATTAAACCCGAGTTTAACATCATCGAGCATCATTTCCCGGAAGGATTGGCCGTTGACTACAAAAACCTTTGTAGGTCTTCTACATCTTGCAGATGATAATACGGCATGGGAATCTCCTATAAGTGCAGACCAGCAACCTAATGCCCTGCCCTTTCCCAAAAGTCCTATAATGGCGTTTCCCTTTCGCGTGCCTAAATCAATATCCCTTTCCAGAAAAACATGCCCCTCGGCAATTATATATAGATTTTCCCCGGACTCCCCCTGAGTAAATATATTTTCTCCGGTCTAGAATGTCTCCATGTGACCAAGAGTAGCTATTCTTTCAACCTCAGCTCTGGCCAGGCCCTTAAAAATATCACAATTCTCCAATACATCAATAATCTCTGAAGGTTCCGTTACTACCCCTTAACTCTTAAAGTTAATTTTTTTCCAAACTCATGGGCATGCTGCAGGGCCTCAGGGTTTTGCTTTGCCGAATCAATTGATTCCATGCCCCTGAAAAAAAGGGCGTCTTCATAGCTCATGTCCAATGCATCAAAAAAGTATTTTGCTACAAGCTTGGCACATTCAAAGAGGTTTTTACCCTTTGTTGCGCCTACAGCGATTAAATATCCTTTCCTTTTGTTAATGCTCCCATCTTTTACATTTTTTCTGCTCAGACTTTTTCTCGCCCACATAGCCTGACCTCGGTCAATTAATGACTTAATCTGCGAGGTTACTCCGTAAAAAAAAATGGGAGAAGCCAATATAACAGCATCTGCTTCATCTAACAGAGGGTAAATTTCCTGCATATCATCCTTTACTATGCAAATACCGGTTTTCTCGCAGCCGTAACAACTCCTGCAACCTGAAATTTTTAAATCCCTGACGTAAACCCTCTCTATATTTCCCCCTTTTAGCTGGATGCCTTTTAAGGCGCTATCAAGAAGCGCATCAGTATTACCTCCCTTTCTTGGGCTTCCGTATATACCAACTGCCTTCATTATCATCACCTTCTATAAATAATATTTGTAAATACCAACTACTATCAGCTGAATAAAATTTTAATCGGTCTTTCCTTAAAAACCGGACAGTCTAAAGTTCTCAAAGGTCATTGCCCCTAAATCCCCCTTTGTCAAAGGGGGGAAAGAGCGGTTTAATTATTTTAGACACTTATGAGAACTTGCGACCGCAGAGTTAGTCATATAAAGCATACAATAGTTTGTGAGTAATAACCGTAAGTTCTCAATAATCATGAGGTATGCCTTTGATATGCAAAAGAAGATGATCAAAGTCATTTATTTCTTCAATCCAACCATAATTTGCATCAGACTTAGAGTCCAAATCTTTTATATATGGTTTTATATCGAGCAGGGGTGTCCCATCAAATACATCTAATCCTGATGTAAATATTTCATTATTTACAATCTTTTTTACAATTACAATACTCAGCCCAATGGGGTTTGGACGGACAGGTGATCTGCTTGCAAAGGTTCCTACCTCCATATCACCGGTCCATGGAGGATTTACAATTACAGATGATTCCCCCTTTACGCGGTCTATATAATACAGGACGTAGATGTAACGAAAATCTTCCAGCCTTTTAAGGCCATCAATATACTGGGGATCAAGAATTATACGAAAGTCACCCTCGTCTTCCTCCACAGGCTGGTATGGTGCGGTTTCAGTATAGGGGGTTCGGATAATTCCAATCTGATTGAGCTCATAACTCTTAGGCTTCCAATCTTTTGCTATCGGTGCTGTATGAGATGACTGTTTAGGTATTTTTTTACCAGACGCCCTTCCCTTTTTAAGAACCTTGCTTGCCGATTCAATATGCTCGTTTGCCTTTTTTGAAATTTCAATAGACTTTTTTAACTCACTGACTACCTCTGATAGCCCTAAGTTTTCTGCTTTTCTGAGCCACTTCTCATTATCTTGAATATGTTGATTATTGTGGTTTATCCAATAAGGCAAGAGTATTTTGAGTTTTTTAATATCAGAATCAACACTCTCTTGTTCATCCAATTGATCTGTCATTAAATATTTGTCTCCTTAGGTAAGGCAAGGTGAAAGCATATTGTGGTATCTTTTAAATCTGTCTTGCAGGTATTTAAGACTCGATGATATTATTTGCAATCACTATCCTTTGAATCTCTGAAGTTCCCTCGTATATGGTTGTAACCCTGGCATCCCGGTAATACCTTTCTACCGGATATTCCTTGCTGTAGCCATATCCGCCGTGTATTTGCAAGGCTTGGTAGGCAACCTTATTTGCCGTCTCAGATGCAAACAACTTTGCCATTGAGGCCTCAGAAGTAAATCTTTCTTTATTGTCTTTCATGGCCGCTGCATTAAATGTAAGCAAACGGGCTGCTTCAACCTGAACTGCCATGTCAGCTATCATCCATCGTATGCCCTGGAACTTTGACAGGGTAGTGCCAAACTGTTCCCTCTCCTTTGAATAGTTTATAGCAGCGTCTAAGCATGCCTGGCCAATGCCTACAGACATTGAGGCTATACCGATTCGCCCTTCGTCAAGGGCGGTCATAGAAATAATGAAACCCTGACCCTCTTCACCAAGAAGGTTTTCAGCTGGGACACGGCAATCTTCAAATATAAGGCTTGTTGAATCTGAGGCCCTCTGACCCATTTTATCCTCATCCGGACCGACAATAAACCCAGGCATATCCTTATCCAGGATAAAGGCGCTTATCCCCCTTTGCTTTTTACTTTTGTCTGTATATGCAGAACATACTACCACATCGGAATTTTTTCCACTGGTTATCCATGCCTTTGTACCGTTCAGTATATAACTATCTCCGTCTTTTTTAGCTGTTGTCTTCTGGCTTGCCGGATCAGACCCAGCGCTTGGTTCTGTTATTGCAAAACACCCAAGTTTTTCACCTGCTGCCAATGGTTTTAGATAATTTTCTTTAAGGTATTCTGAGCCAAACCTATAGATAGGTCCACAAGAAACACTATTATGAACAGACATGATAACGGCTGTTGAGGCACAGGCATACCCTATTTCCTGAAGGGCCAGACTGTAGCTTATTGTGTCAACACCTGCCCCATTGTATTCAGGCGGAACACCCATTCCCATTAGACCAAGCTCAGCCATTTTTTTTATGTTTTCTGATGGAAATTCCTTGGTTTTATCTCTTTCCGCTGCACCAGGTAGAACAACCTCGCGGGCCAAATCTCTAACCATGGCCTGAATCATTTTCTGCTCTTCATTCAGTTGATAGGACATATTAGCTCCATTGATTACGGTGTATAAAGCACTACTATTGTTTCGGCTTTTTCAGAACTCAAATTTTTCAGCTTATGTACAATTGACGAATTAAAGTGAAGGGAATCGCCTGGCCCTAAAACGGTTTTATTCTCCCCAACAGTTACCTCTACCTTTCCTTCAAGAACGTAGATAAACTCCTCACCTTCATGCTGGTAGCTTACTGATTTATGATCGGAAACAGGGTCGATAAACACCTTAAATGCCTTTAGGTGTTTATGGGCCGCCTCCGGCGTCAACACCTGATAGCTGTATGCCTCTGTTCTTTCCTTAAAATCCTTGGCTCTTTTTTTATTTGCCTCGTCTTCGTCCTTTTTCAGTAAAACACCACTATCTATTTCTAATGCCCTTGATAAACGTAGAATAGTTGCAACTGAAGGTCTTACTTTCCCTTCTTCTACATTAGAAATGTATTCTACAGAGAATCCAGTTTCATTGGCTATGTGATTGAGGCTCACTCCTTTCTCAGTCCTGATTTCTTTCAGTCTTTGGTACATTGGCTTATCTTTTTTTCTAAGCGGCATTTTTTTACTCCTTTAATCTTAATATTAAAGATCCAGGCCCAGAGGATCAAGCTTTGTTTATCCATTTAGGGTTTTTCAATACCTCATTACTTCAATACTCCAATAGGCATCCTTCATGACAAGCCAAAAGCAGTTTACCCCGCGACACGCGGGATTGATTTTTTGTTTTGGCAGTGAAACTTGAAACTTGTCGGAGCGGAGCGAAGATCCCGCCAGGCGGGGAAACTTGAAATTTGAAATTGGGAAAAACAGAAGTATACAAACCTATTCTCGGGCAGGCTCCTCTTCTTTCTCTTCAGTTTTTTTATTAATGCCCCTAAAGATTTTCATGATAAAACCAATAAAAAGGGCGGCTCCAATAAGAATAATTAAATTTGAGGAAAAAAATGTCATTATAAATTTAAATGGATCGTTAACCTGGTATGCCATATACAGAAGATTTACCCCAAAAAGTATAAAAAAAAGGGCAACCAATGCCAATACAATCTGAATTACCCACCATGGAATAAGCTTTTCCATTATTTTACATTTGCTTTTAATTTCGCTGAAATAATCTTATCACAGGCCGAGTACGGATCGGTTTTTTTATCTATAATTGATTTAATTGCGTCCTCAAATTCACCTGAATCTATTATATCACCCAATATTTCTTTTACTATCTTGTCTTTTATCATTTCAGAAAGATCACTTTTGACCTTTTCGTATCTCAGTGTTGATAGCATTTCTTTATTTGATGACAAATGGAGGCGGTGCTTCTCAATTTCATCTAAAAGCTCCTTTATTCCACTGTCAAACACGGCCTGAGCAGTTAAAATTGACGGCTTCCAGCCATTCTTATATCTTTTTTCGCCCATTTCAATCATCAATCTTATATCGCTTACTGTTTTATCTACTCCATCTCTGTCGGCCTTATTTATTACAAAAATATCACCTACCTCTAAAATACCTGCCTTTAAGGCCTGAATGTCATCACCCATACCAGGTACAAGTACAATAAT
Organism: uncultured Desulfobacteraceae bacterium; assembly: GCA_964434795.1. Classification (GTDB taxonomy): domain Bacteria; phylum Desulfobacterota; class DSM-4660; order Desulfatiglandales; family B25-G16; genus M55B121. Next base: position 5,539 of record CAYSWP010000030.1, read on the forward strand.
GGTTGTATCTGAGCTGCGAACTATGTCTACCTCATCCTGTCCTACCCCTACTGTTTCAACAATAACATAATCTTTACCCATGGCATCTAATACATCTATGGAGCTTCTCGTTGACTGCGTTAGGCCACCAAAAGAGCCCCTTGTTGCCATGGAGCGAATAAATACTCCCTCATCCATGCTGTGCCGTTGCATTCGAATACGATCACCTAATATGGCGCCCCCGCTAAAAGGGCTGGTAGGATCAACAGCAAGCACCCCAACTGTCTTCCCGGCCTTTCTCAGATGATTTACCATCTGGTCTACCAAGGTACTCTTGCCAACACCAGGCGCTCCTGTTATTCCAATTACATATGCATTTCCAGTTGAGCTATAAAGATCCTTAAGGACTTCTCTGGCGTCTAAGATATTATCATCTATATCTCTTATAAGCCTTGCAACAGACCTTATATCCCCTGTCTTGATTTTTTCAGCTATCCCCATTGTAAATTTTCCTAAAGTTAAAAAGCACTAAAAGATTAATTAGCGCAACACTTCTCCCTACTCCTTGTTTTATAGTCTCAATCAGCCTCTGGGGCTGACATTTTTCCTAACCCAATCTACGATTTCCGTAAGAGGAGTGCCAGGCGTGAATACTTCCTTAATTCCTGCGTCTTTTAATTTTGGTATGTCTTCTTGCGGAAATATTCCTCCACCGCACACAACAATGTCATCAGCATTTTTTTCCCTTAGCAACTCCACTACTCGTGGCAAAAGATACAAATGGGCGCCTGCCAAGCTGGACAATCCTATCATATCTACATCTTCCTGTATAGCAGCTTGAACTACCTCCTCAGGTGTCTGATGAAGCCCAGAGTAAACAACCTCAAATCCTGCATCTCTATATGTCCTGGCAATAATCCTCGCCCCCCTGTCATGACCATCCAGGCCTGGCTTTGCCACCAGAATTCTAACTCTCCTCTCCTTGTTCATATTATCTCCTCAATATACGCCAGGGTCTCGATAAATTCCAAAGACATCTCTGAAAATATCTGTAATTTCCTGCTCAGTGGCATATTCTTTTACTGTCTCTATAATTACCGGCATCAGATTATCATCTCCCTGGCATGCCTCACCCAGTTTTTCTAAGGCCTCTTTCACCCTATTATTATCCCTTTTATTTTTGACCTCATTTGTCCATTTTATCTGTTTCTCTTCTAATTCCTCATCAATTTGAAGAACCTCAACAGGAATATCCTCTTCACTTATGTATTTGTTTACCCCAACTACGGTCTTTTCTTGGCTATCTATCTGTAATTGATACTTGTAAGCAGCATCTGCTATTTCCATTTGTGGATAATTGCGCTCTATAGCCGCCACCATTCCTCCCATATCATCAATTTTTTTGATATATTCAAAGGCCTCCTCCTCCATGTCTCTGGTAAGGCGCTCCACAAAAAAGGAGCCTCCAAGCGGGTCAATGGTATTTGCAACTCCTGACTCTTCAGCTATTATTTGCTGCGTTCTCAGGGCAATGGTAGCCGCCTCTTCAGTCGGTATAGCAAGAACTTCGTCCAGGGAGTTGGTATGTAGCGACTGTGTTCCACCAAGCACAGCGGCAAGGGCTTGAAGTGAGGTCCTTATGACGTTGTTGTAGGGCTGCTGTGCTGTAAGAGAGCAGCCTGCAGTTTGGGTATGAAACCTGAGCCACAGCGATCGTTCATCCTTTGCCTTAAATCTTTCCTTCATTATACGGGCCCACATCCTCCTGGCTGCCCTGAATTTTGCAATCTCCTCAAAAAAATCAAGGTGTGAATTAAAGAAAAACGATAGCCGAGGGGCAAATGCATCAATATCAAGGCCTCGTTCAAGGGCAGCATCAACATAGGCTATGCCGTCGGCCAGGGTAAAGGCAAGCTCTTGAACGGCTGTAGAGCCGGCTTCCCTTATGTGGTAACCGCTGATACTTATAGTATTCCATCTGGGAACCTCGTTGGTACCAAATTCAACGGTATCTGTTATAAGTCTCATAGAGGGTTTCGGCGGACACATAAATGTTTTTTGCGCAATAAATTCTTTAAGCATATCATTTTGGATAGTTCCCCCAATAATACGCCTGTTAATACCTCGCTTTTCCGCCATTGCAATATACATTGCCCACAAAATAGAGGCAGCCGGGTTTATAGTCATAGAAGTAGTTATTTTATCAATAGGAAGGCCGTCGAACAATATTTCCATATCCTTCAACGAGTCAATGGCGACTCCGCATTTTCCGCATTCCCCTCTTGAACGTGGTGAATCAGTATCATAGCCCATAAGGGTCGGCATATCAAAGGCTGTAGACAAGCCGGTCTGCCCTTCATTTACAAGAAGGTGGAATCTTTCATTTGTATCCTTAGCAGATCCCAGGCCCGCAAACATCCTCATGGTCCATAGCTTGCCACGGTACATTGTTGGTTGAACGCCGCGGGTAAATGGGTACTCCCCTGGAAAGGCTATCTCTTTCGGATAATCCAGATCTTCTACATCCAATGGTGTATAAATATTTTTAATGGCCTTATCAGAAACAGTGGAAAATCTCTTCAGTCTTTCAGGGGCCTTTAAGGTATAGTCCTTAAAAAGCTTCTGCCATTGTTTTTCTTCTGTTGCTACATCCTCTAAACTTTTCTTGTTAAACATCAAAGCCCTCTCTTAAAATTTTCCAAGCAATGAACTGGCAATGGTATTTTTCTGTATCTCCCTTGTCCCCTCGTATATTTCCATTATCTTTGCATCTCTGTAAAAACGCTCAACCTCATATTCAAGCATATATCCATAGCCTCCGAGCATTTGTATCGCCTCATCGGCAACCTCAACCGCTACCCTTGCTGCATACATTTTGGCAATAGAGGTTAATTTTGGGTCTATTTTTCCCTGATCAAAATTCCATGCCGCTTTATATACAATAAGCCTTGCAGTTTCAATCTTAGTGGCCATATCCGCCAGCTTATGCTGTGTTATCTGAAAATGGGCCAATTTTTTTCCAAACTGGCTCCGCTCCTTCACATAAGCAAGCGCCCTGTCAAAGGCCCCTTGGGCAATTCCAAGGGCCTGTGCTGCTATTTCTACCCTGCTTTCATCGAAGAATTCAAGGACCTGGTAAAAACCCTTATTTTCCTCGCCGACAAGGCTGGAAACAGGAACCCTTACGTTATTGAAGGATAATTCTCCAGTTGAGGTCATCTTAATGCCCATTTTATCACCAACATCGGATGAAGTATATCCTGGAACATCCTTTTCTACAATTATTACAGACTGACCGCGATAAGAAGGTTTTACCTCAGAATCCGTCTGACAAAGGACCATAACAAAATCACCTATTGTGCCATTTGTAATAAATGTCTTCACCCCGTTTATTACATACTCATTACCATCTTTTACAGCATTTGTATCCATCATGGTAATATCGCTTCCATGGTCAGGTTCAGTAAATCCACCACATGAAAGGGCCTTTCCTTCAGCAACAGGAATCAGGTATTTCTCTCTTTGCTCATCATTTCCGCACCTAAGAATTATCTCCGATGCAAAATCCGATAGGCTAAGGGCAACTCCAAAGCCTGAATCCTGTCTGCAAAACGCCTCAACTACAAGGGCATTTTCAAAAACGCCATAATCCTGACCGCCATATTCTTCTGGAAAATGAATACCTATAAAACCAAGTTCAGCGGCCTTTTTCCATATATCTGTTGGAAATGTATGCCCCCGCTCACATTCAAGGGCTATCTCCTTATCAAATTCTCCCTTTGCAAATTCCTCTGCTGCCTTTTGAATTGCCTCTTGTTCCTTGTTTAATTTGAAATCCATGCCTACCTCGCATCTAAAGAAGTTCTCCTTTAAATTCAGCCTTTCTCTTTTCTAAAAAAGCACCCATCCCTTCCCTTGCATCCGGGCTTGCCATACATATGCCAAAGGCATCAGATTCTATATAGCAACCAGTCCTCAAATCCTGGTCATATCCCCTTTCAATTGCCTCTTTCGCAGCACGTATGGACACCTTACCCTTAGCGGCCAATAATTTTGCTGTTTTCATGGTCTCATCCCATAAAGAATCCTTTGGGAACACCTTGTTTACAAGCCCTATATCCTTGGCCTCCTGTGCGCCTATCATCGCCCCTGTCATACAAAGTTCCTTGGCCATTGATTTTCCTACCAAACGGGACAATCTCTGTGTCCCCCCAAACCCAGGGATAATTCCGAGATTTATCTCAGGCTGGCCAAACATTGCCGAATCTGCAGCGTATATAAAATCACAGGCCATAGATATTTCCGTGCCTCCTCCAAGGGCAAATCCATTCACAGAGGCAATTACAGGAATGGGCAGTGTCTCAAGTTGAAATAACAATTCCTGGCCCTGACGGGAAAAAAATTTCCCCTCCAATGGTGTATAATCCCTCATGGCGGCTATATCAGCCCCTGCTATAAAGGCTTTATCCCCCTCCCCCGTCAGTATAAGCACCTTTATAGATTTATCATCGGCTACGCTTTTCAGGGCCGCCTTTGTTTCAGCTACCACTGTTGGATTAATAGCATTAAGGACCTTTGGTCTGTTAAATTTAATTATTGCAATATTATTATCTACTTCATAAATGATAGTTTCATAGGCCATAAAATAACTCCCTTTTAAATTTTTGATTTTCAATTGAATATTGATGATTGATTTTTTTCAATTGTCAATCGTCAATTTTCAATTGTCAATTCACTAAACCCTCTCAAGGGCCATTGCCATTCCCTGACCTCCCCCGATACATAAAGTGGCAAGCCCTAATTCAACATCATTTCTTACCATCTCATTCATCAGGGTCAATACAATTCTGGCGCCGGTACAGCCAACAGGGTGACCGATAGATATACCACTTCCCAACAGGTTGGTTTTATCCAAATCAAACCCTAACTCCCTTATACATGCTATGGCCTGAGATGCGAATGCCTCATTGAGTTCAACCTCGCCAAAATCACTTACACTTAAACCTGTGCTTTTTAATACCTTTTTTACCGCAGGAATCGGACCTAATCCCATATAAGCAGGATCAATTGCCCCTGATGCGTAGGCCTTAATTTTTACAATAGGCTTTAGACCTAAATCCTTGGCCTTTTCAGGGGACATCAAAAGAAGCGCTGCAGCAGCATCATTAATTCCGGATGCATTACCCGCTGTAACGGTTCCTTCCTTTATAAAAGCAGGGCGCAGCTTTGCCATCTTTTCCACACTTGTATCCATGGGTCTTTCGTCTGTATCAAATACAAGGGGTTCTCCCTTTCTTTGAGGTATAATTACCGGGGCGATCTCCTGTTTAAAAATCCCATCTGCTATCGCCTTCATTGCCCGTGCATGGCTTAAGGCTCCAAGCTCATCTTGCTCCTGCCTGGATATATTGTACTTTTCAGCAATATTTTCGGCTGTTATACCCATATGATAGCCATAAAAGATTTCCCACAGTCCGTCAAAGACCATTAAATCAGTTAATTCAGCATTGTTCATCCTTGCTCCCCAACGAGCCGCATTCATCCCATATGGCACCATGCTCATATTTTCCATACCACCGGCAAGAATAGTGTCCTGTTCACCTTCTCTGATAGAAAGTGCGGCAAGGGCTAAAGCCTTCATTCCTGATGCACACACCTTATTAAGGGTAAAGGCATTAACCTCCTTCGGGATACCGGCATGGATCAGTGACTGCCTGGCAACATTTTGCCCTTGTCCTGCGCCTATAACATTACCCATGATTACCTCATCTATATTTATCGGCTGGAGGGAATCAGCGTAGTCGTAATCCTTTTTCTCAAGTTCAATCATCCCGTTTCCTTTAAGGGCATCAGGCTCAAAGCCTTTAAGGTTATCACTTACTGAAGGCCTAAGCCCAAGTTTTTTCAAGGTCTCTTTTAAGACCAATGAACCAAGGGTAACCACTGGCGTGTTCTTTAATGTTCCCCCAAAGGAACCTACAGGTGTTCTAATACCGCCTACAATTACAACATCTCCCATATACATATCTCCTTATTTTATAATTTATTAATCTTGACAATCTCGTAAAAAGTCCCAAAATACCGTTTTCCGTCATTCCGGCCTGTCTGCGTGCGACGCACAGGCAGGCGAAAGCCGGAATCCAGTCTTTTCAAGCAGTTGCAGACCATCTGGACTCCGGTTTTCACCGGAGTGACGACTTTTTACGGGACCATCAATCTTGTTGTTTAGTAAAAAGTTCTTTCTCTCCCTCATAATGCCCATTTTGGCCAAAATCCCTCGAAAAGAACTTTGTATGCGTTTTTCAAGTAGGCACTGCTACTTTTATATATTCCTTTCTCGGCCTCTAAGTCAAGTCAAAATAACCATGCAAATGTTAAAAAATAAGGCATTCTAATTGTAATTTTTTTATTGACAATATAATTTAGGTTCAATATAAACAATATAATGTAGTTACATTATAGCTAAATTATAGCCATTTTACTATTGATTTTTTATTGTTGGATACTACTTTTTATATAGTTATAAGAATATTTTATATAGTTTTTACTAATAATTTTTATTTTTTTATCATAGATGAATACTGAAATAAAAAATCATAACCATAAAGAAAAAAAATTAAAGAAGGTTAAATTTGAAATTTATGGTGAGGAGATGCTCCAAAAAGAGGTTAAATTAAGTGGAAACAGTGGCCGCGTATACCTTCCACCGAATTGGGTTGGTAAAAATGTTAAGATAATAAGAACAGATTAGTCATTAAGTTGTTAGAGGGATTTAGGTTTGAAAAATCTTATTATAAGAAGATTAAAGGAAAGCGATGCTGATGAAATTTCCAGAATCCTAAAGGAAATTACAAAGGAACCCGGCACATTGGATTACAAATCGGTCATTAAAGAAGAGGTAGGAAAAAAGGACGGGATTAGTTTTGTGGCAGAAGTTGATGGTAAGGTTGCAGGTTATATGATTACCTATGTTCTTTACGGCGGCTTTGGTTTGGAAAAAAATGCATGGATAAGACTTTTCGGCGTTGATCCAAAATATATGGGCGAGGGCATTGGAAAAAAAATGGCTGGAGAAGTTTTCAAGGCTTTCGAAAAAATTAACGTAAGACATATATTTACATCTGTTAAGTGGGATTCAACGGACCTGCTGTCTTTTTTTAAATCTCTTGGATTTGATAAATCGAAGTTTGTTAATCTTGTTAAAATTCTTGATTAAGGCAGTAAGCCAAAATAACTTACACATCTTACTTGCCTTTTATTCCGTCTTCTACGTTACTCATCGTTTACATAATTTATTATGTGCACTCCTCGTGCCTTGAAAACGAAATAAAATTCCGTGTAATCTGTACAAGTTATTTTAACTCACTACCTTAACAACTACTTAGGAGAAAAGAATGAGGTACGCAGAGACAGGGTTTAATTTGGAAATTGATCTATCCCGAGGAAACATTGAGAGGGTAGAAACCGACCCAAGATTAA
>CAYSWP010000031.1:0-12834 GCA_964434795.1 uncultured Desulfobacteraceae bacterium
TGTGGGAAAATCTATGCAACAATGTTATCAACAGGCCTGATCTAATAAAAGACACTCGTTTCTTGACCTTGCAGGACCGCAATAAAAACGAGTCCATACTTAAAGGAATAATCGAGGAGATCACCTGTGCAAAATCAGTTGAAGAATGGGTAGGATTGTTGGAAGAAGGAAATGTGCCTTGTGGAAAGGTTAGGACGGTGAAAGAAGCACTGGAATTAGAGCAAACAAAGGCCCGGGATATGGTAGTGGAAATGGAGGATGAGCTGCGAGGGAAGATAAAAATGTTAGGCATACCAACCAAGCTTTCGTCAACTCCGGGAGAAATAAGGAAAATGCCACCTGTTTTGGGTGAACACACCATTGAAGTCTTAAAAGCACTGGGATACAACCAGGAAAAAATCGATCAACTTGAAGATAAGGGCATTATCAGGCAATATCCATTGAAAGGGGGTGAATCAAATAAATAATCCGTTTTGTAACCTATTAACAAAAAAAGGGGAATTAATATGAAAAAACAAAGTTTGATTTTAACGTTATTATTCATTTTTGTTGTCTTCACAGCTGGAAATGTTTTAGCAGCAAGAGCAACACGATTAAAATGGGGAGTAGCATCACCCCGTATCGGCTCCTTTGCTTATGTGGCTAATCTCAGCAGAACGGTGAATAAGGAATTAAAGGGTCAGGTTGTTATTTCGCCTATGGAAACAGGAGGATTTCTTGACAACATACTCAGACTCCGTAAGGGATTGCTTCAATGCGGTCTTACTCATAATCTTGCTGCATATGCATGTTACAAAGGCATGGCTGATTTTACAGGCAAAGGTGATGATCAATTAAGGGGCATGTGGGGAGGATATGTAGCTCCTGTGCTTGAGGTAGCCATAAAAGGCAAAGGCATCAACAGTATTTATGATCTAAATAATAAACCATACGTATTTAGTCCAGGATCAACCGGGGGCCGTTTAGCAAGGATGTTTCTTGAATCTTTAGGAATCCACCCTGATTATAAATTGATGGGAATTTCTGCAGGAATTGATGCAATGAAGGCCGGATCAGTTGAGGCCTTTTACAGGATTGGGCCCTTAGATTCGTCTATACTTGAGATAAAATCAACTATGGATGTTGTTTTTCTACCGGTAACTAAAGCAGACCTGACCAGATTTGAGAAAGCCTGGCCTAAACATGCCCTGGAGTATACTCTGCCGGCAAATACTTACACTGAACAGCCTGAACCAGTTCTGTGTTTAGCCTATGCCTGTGGAGACTATACCCATACTCGTGTAAGTGAAGATGTCATTTATAAAATTGTAATGTCTACATACAAGAATCGTGAAATTATAGCCAAGGCTGTCCCTATAACAAGGGATGGAAATTGGGCGGATATGTGGAATCAGACACTCAAATATATGGAAATACCTCTTCATAAAGGGGCCATTAGAGCATACCGAGAGCTTGGTTTTACAATCCCAGATAAACTTATCCCGCCAGAGGCAAAATAAGGAGGTATACGCCATGAGAATAAAAAGTAAATTATATAGAGTAGTTGTTCTTTGTGTTAGTGTATTTGCTATCTTGGCCTTTATTTCCTGTGCCACGACTGAGACATCTAAAAAACCAACAGGCGCTGCAATATTTGCTGTTGGCAGTGGAGTGCCTGGAAAGGCGCTGAAAATTAATGGAACCGGTTTTATACCTGGTGAAGTTATAGAATTAGTGTTTGAAATGGAAGATGTCCCAATTATAGTTGGAAAAAAAGGGAAGATAATTAAGGTAAAGAAGGACGGCACCTTTGCAGCACAGACGAATTATCCCAATAAATTTATTGCCATTCCCGGCTTATGGAATTTGATAGCCACAGGCACTAAAGGCACTAATGCAATTTGTAAGGTAGAGATAAAGAAACCTTAACAGAATGAGAAAGTATTTTTTATGATGTAACCGCTAAAAATTATAAGGGCCATTAAGGTTTTACCGAGCTTAATGGCTCTTATTGTATTTAAAGGAGATAAGAATGAGAAACCTAACAGGGATCTGGAAATGGGTAGTATTTTCCATAACTGCTTTTGGCGTGGCATTTATAGTGTTTACTTCTCTTTGGCGACCTTATCACCCAGCCCTTCAAGGCTCATCCATATTATTACTCGGGATGTTGTTGGTTTTTTTAAATCAACCAATAAGCAAAGAAGCCTTAAAGGAGGATCATTCAGATTTAATGAGAATTATCTTGTTTGGGTCTCACCATTCACCTTCGGTCATTGATTTGACCTTAACTGCCTTTGGGAGTATCCCGTGCATATTTATAATTCTATACTGGGAGCCTATTGTAAGCAACCCATTAACATATGAGACATATCATCTGATCTTGGGTGCCGTATTATTTTTAGCGCTTATGGAAGCTACACGAAGAACCTTGGGATACGTAGTTCCTATTGTGGTCACGCTATTTATCCTATATGCCCTTCTTGGCCATTTGCTGCCTGGCGATATCGGACATGCAGGTTATACCCTTGAAGAGGTGCTCTACATTTTTTATCTGACAACCGAGGGAGTTTGGGGATTATTAACAGATCTCACAAGCCGGTTGATTGCAATCTTTATTTTACTTGGGCCAATTCTCTTTGCTTGTGGTGTTGGCGATGCATTTGTCAAATGGGCCCGTTTCACCGGAGGAAGAATACGGGGAGGAGCAGGTCAAATTGCACTTTTTTCAAGCGCAGGGTTAGGTATGCTGTCTGGATCGTCAGTTGCCAATGTTGCCACAACAGGAACATTCACAATCCCTACCATGCGAAAGCTTGGCTATGAACCAGAGATTGCTGCAGCTACTGAGTCTTCCGCATCATCCGGTGGACAGATCATGCCCCCTATAATGGGTGCAGGCGCCTTTGTCATGGCGGAATTATTAGGTATCCGGTATACATTGATTATGGCTGCCGCTGTAATACCTGCTCTATGTTACTTTGTCGGCATAGGAAGTGGAATATATGCCCTTGCAGGAAAGTATGGTTTAGGCAAGCTACCGAAGCAATTAGTCCCCAGTTGGGGTGAGTTATTTAACCCGAGAGAACTCTTAAATGCTATTGTCCCCATAACTATTCTTATTTACCTGTTAATTAAATACCTGCCTCCACAAAATTGTGCCGGCTGGGCCCTTATTTCATCACTGTTGATTTATCTGCTTATAGGCGGTCCATTAAGGCCGCATGATGTTGGAAAAAGGGTTAAGACCAGTTTGCGTGCTTTCTTTAAGGCCACAAATGGAGCTCTGGTCATGCTGATTGTTATGATGAGTTGTGTTCAGGTTGTAGTTACACTTATCAATGCTACCGGTCTTGGTGTTAAAATTTCTGAGATGATTGTTAACCTTGCCGGACAAAGCGCCTTTCTTGCTTTAATAGCAGTCATGATAGTCGCAATATTTTTGGGGATGGGCATGTCGACAACAGCGGCTTATGTAATAGCTGCTTCCGCGTTGGGTCCTGCCATGATTACTTTAGGCCTGCCGCCTCTACCTTCACATTTGTTTATATTTTATTTTGCAATTGCCGCTGGAATCACACCTCCAGTATGTGTTGCCGTATTTACGGCAAGGGCTATTTCCGGTGGGTCCTGGCTTAAGATAGCCATACTTTCCATGGGGCTTAGTATAGGAGGATATATTATCCCCTATTACTTTATCTACCAACCGGCTATTCTTATGAAAGGAGGATTATTTATCACATTGGGGATAGTGGCAGCAGTTGTGATAGCAATGTTTTTCATCGAAGCAGGAGTTTTTGGATATCTTAAAAGACCGGCATCATGGCCTGAACGCATCCTTTTTTTAGCCGGTGGTGGATTCCTTATGAAATTTAGCTTACGCACTGTTATCATTGGGCTTATTTGTCTAACAATTGCCACAATAAGTCAATATTTTATGCCAAACATTCCTATTATCGGAAAAAGGCCTGCGGAAAGAACCCCTGTTGATTTGAGCAAAATAAAATGGGATAAGAAAGATACTGAAAGATTGCTTGTTAAGATGGACCCGGATGCCGATGTGTGAAAGATAGTAGAGCAAACCGGCTGAAGCATAGCAAGTGCACAGACAATTTAGTTATGTATGAAGTGCATTATTAAATAAGGTTTAATGAAGTAATAACTATCATGGGAATTAAAATAATTACATTATGTGAAAATACATCGGCCAAACCGGGCTTCATGGCTGAATGGGGATTGAGTATCCTTGTTCAAGCTGATGGTGTGAACGTACTGTTTGATACGGGCGGGAGTTTCGCAGCAGTCAGGAATGCCGATAAAATTGGGGTTGATCTTCGAGCTATAGATAAAATAGTTCTCAGCCATGGCCACGCTGATCACACAGGAGGCTTGCGTGAAGTATTAAGAAGGACCGGCCCCAAGGAGATCGTTGCCCACCCGGCTATATGGGAGCTAAAATATACCAAGAGGACATACGAGAAGAAAGAGGCATTTATCGGTATACCCTTTATTAGGGATGAGCTTGAGCTTTTAGGTGCCTCATTCACCCTTAACAAAGAGCCTGTTTATATATCAGATAACATTATAACCACAGGCGAAATAATACAAACAACGGATTTTGAGTCCATAGAGCCTATTTTTTATGTCAAAGAAAACAGCCTTTTTAGACATGATTCAATACCGGATGACCTTGCACTAATAGTTAAAACCAAAAAGGGCCTTGTCATTATTCTTGGCTGTGCACATCGTGGCATTATAAGCACGATAAGGCATTCACAAGAAATTTCAGGAGAGGAAAGGGTACGTCTTATTGTTGGAGGTACCCACCTTGCCCCTAAAACAGATGATCAAATAGATAAAACAATTACTGAGTTAAAAAAAATAGGAGTGCAAAAAATCGGGGTATCGCATTGTACAGGTTTTCATGCCTCTACCCGGCTTTCCCAGGAAATGGGGGGTCAATTTTTCTTAAACAATGCCGGCACTGTATACATTCTCGATAAATAAATGCTATATTGCTTTTTTTGTAATTATACAGATCAAGGATGGTAAGAAATATGAGCAGTGAATCTTTAAGCAATTGTTTTTTAGAGAGTTTCTTAACTCACAAGGAGAAAAAGGCAATAAGTTTTTTTCGAGATGGCCTATTAGAAACTGAGATTTCCTATGGCGAATTAAATCAGGATTCTAATCGGATGGCCAATGTTTTCCTGGATCTTGGAATCGAAAAAGGAGATAGGGTGATCCTTTATCTTCCAAAATCCCTTGCTTTTATTGTTGCCCACCTTGCGCTACAAAAAATTGGGGCAATTGGAGTCCCTGTAAATCCAGGGTTCAAAAAAATGGAAATGGAGTATCTGCTTGAAGATGCCGGTCCTGCATTGGTAATATTAGGGCCTGGGCAGGAGAACACAATAAAGGAGATAAATCCATGGCTCTCTATCTTGGAAATTAATACGGAGCTGCCTTATCAGGAATTGGATTTTTTTCGATCAGCATCGGATATTTTGCCTAAGATCAAAATTCTACCGGATGACCCAGGGCTCCTTATATACACTTCAGGAACTACAGGCAAACCTAAAGGGGCCATACTTACCCAGATAAATTTAGTTCATGATGCGAAAAATGTCATTAAAATATGGGAAATATCAGAATCCGATGTTATATGCCACGCCCTTCCGCTTTTTCATGTACATGGACTTTGTTTTGAACTTCATACTGCCTTAATGACAGGAGCATATACTATAATGCTCGATAGCTTTTCACCTGAAACGGTTGTGAATATATTGTCCAGCAAAGAAATGGGGAATTCATGCACGATATTTATGGCCGTGCCTGCTATTTATAGTAAGCTTATTGGTTATGCAGGAGAAATAAACCTGAACTTTGATCATATCCGTTTATGGACATCCGGATCAGCACCCTTACTGGAAAAAGATTTTAAGAGAATAAAAAACACATTTGCCAAGGAACCAGTGGAAAGAGAGGGTATGTCAGAGACAGGCATGAACTTTTCTAATCCGTTGTTAGGCGTTAGAAAACCCGGCTCTATTGGTATACCGCTTCCTGAATTGAAGGTCAGGATTGTAGACCCTGCAACATTCAAGGATGTAGCTCCCGGTGAGACTGGGGAGATTTGGCTGAAGGGCCCTGGCATTACACCGGGTTACTGGCGAAAGCCGGAGGAAACAGATCAGGCATTTGAAGAAGGGTGGTTCAGAACAGGTGATATGGCCAGGGTCGATGAGGAAGGCTACTATTACCTGACAGATAGAATCAAACATATTATCATTTCAGGAGGGGAAAATATTTCTCCAAAAGAGGTAGAGGAGGTTATTAACGAGATAGACGGTATTGCAGAATCATCAGTGGTAGGCTTGCCGGATGAGAAATGGGGAGAAAAGGTAGTTGCAGCAGTTGTCGCTAAACCTGAATCAAAGATTAAAGTGCAGGAGATTAAAGATTTCTGCAGAAAACACCTGCATGATTGGAAAAGCCCAAAGGAAATAGTTTTTCTAAAAGAGCTACCAAAAAACAGGATGGGAAAGGTCCTGAAAGAAAAGGTGAAAGATTGCTTTAAGATACCAACATGAAATAAAGAATTATGAAAATCAACGAACTATCGGAAAAGGCCCGTAAGAGGGCGCGAGAATGTCATTTAAACGGAATGAATTGCGGCGAGAGTACATTAAGAGCCATGCTTGAAACCCTCCGAGAAGAGGGAATTACAGGTATGCCGATTGAAATCGTCTCTCTCGCTACCGGTTTTGGTGGTGGTATAGGAGGCTCAGGAAACACATGTTGCGCAATCATTGGTGGGGCAATGGGGTTAAGCATTGTCCACGGCAGAAAGGACGCCCTGGAACTACCAACGCCGGAGGCACGACAGGATCAGCTCAACGGAGATAACGGCCTCTATCGGCTGTACAACAACATGGTCCACGAATTCAAAGAAAAGATAGGCTCAACGAGCTGTGCTGAACTTACATGCCCCTATGATTATTACAGCGATGAGCGAAAGGAGTTTTGTAGGGACATCATAGGAGAAGCAGCAGCGTTGTCCTTGAAATGGACCCTTATTGGGATGGAAAAGGGTTATCGACACCCTTTTCATTACAATATTATGGGAAAAAAATGAGCCCTGATAATCGGAGGCAATTCCTCCAAGCTTATAGAAGCGTATAAATTCTTTAGTAACTCTTTATTAATTCTTAGGCAGCGTTTCATGCCAGTCAAGGAAAATATTCCCTACATGTGCGACACTTCTTTTTTAGCTGCAAGCTCCACTCGGTTTATAGAGATTGCAGGCTGGAAATTATCTTCCGACATTTCCATCACAAAATACATCACTACCAGACTTTCCAATCTAACGTTGTTTTTAACCCAGATTTTGCTATAAACTCCTACTGCAGCTATAAAATCCTCGCTGCAATGCTCGTTTTCACGATTTTAGACCTCAATATATTTATGAATATGCCTTCGGTTCAAAATATCTGTAACTTCGCATTTCACTAAGGTTTATCCGCCTCGCTACGATATTTATTGCAAAATTTGGGTTAAATAATTGAAACATTACAAGAGTAATAAATTAAAATTTTTTAAAATTAATTGTAATCTTTACCCTTGCATTTTAATAGGAAAAAATAATAGTATTCTTAAACAGGTTTAAGTCACACTATTTCATAGTGGAACCGTATAAAATTACACTGTAAAGTAATTTTTTTTAAATTACTATAAAGAAACCGCCGATTTTGCTGGTGGTAATTTTACTATTAATGTTTTGACTATTGCAAATAATATGAATGGAGTGAGTTGTTATGAAAATCCACGAATTTCAGGCAAAAGACCTCTTTCGCAATGCAGGGATACCGGTTCCCAAAGGTAATGTAGCTGCTACACCAGAAGAGGCTGTTGAGATTGCAAAGACCCTCGATGGACCACCCTGGGTCGTCAAGGCCCAGATTCACGCTGGTGGACGGGGAAAAGGCGGTGGGGTAAAGATAGTAAAAAGCATTGAGGAAGTTAAAAAAGCGGCTGAGGATATCCTTTCTAAGCCCCTTGTTACTCATCAGACTGGTCCAGCCGGACAAAAGGTGCGGAATCTTTTAGTAGAGGAAGGGCTTGATATTGAAAGGGAATTTTATCTTGGCATTGTTATTGATAGAAAATTAGAGTCTCCTGTGATGATATTCAGTCAGGCAGGAGGAATGGAGATCGAAGAGGTATCAGCTAAAAATCCGGAATTAGTTTTATTTGAAAACATAGATATCACAAGTGGGTTCATGCCTTACCAGGCCAGAAGCTTTTTCTATGGCATTGAGCCAATGTTGGATAAAAATGTATTCAGGGAACTCTCTGCAACAATGTCCAAACTCTATAGCTTGTTTATGTCAAATGACTGTTCCCTGGTAGAGATTAATCCTTTAGTAGTCACAAGCTCCGGCAAAGTGGTTGCTTTAGATGCAAAGATAAACTTTGATGACAATGCACTTTTCAGGCAAAAAGATATTGCCAAGCTTCATGATTCCCACGAGATGGATGAATTGGAAGCAGAGGCCTCCAAATATAGTTTGAATTATATAAGGCTTGATGGAAATATTGGTGCCATGGTTAATGGTGCAGGATTGGCAATGGCAACAATGGACGTTATTAAGCTGGCCGGCGCCGAACCGGCAAATTTCCTGGATGTTGGCGGCGGAGCAACTGAGGAGATGGTTAAAAACGGCCTCAAGATAATCCTTACCGATAAGAGGGTAAAGGCGGTTTTAATCAATATATTCGGCGGTATAATGAGGTGTGATGTTCTTGCAAGGGGCGTAGTTAATGCTGCTAAAGAGGTTGATATTGAGGTTCCGTTGATTGTCAGACTGGAAGGTACCAATGTAGAAGAGGGAAGAGAGATATTGAAAAATTCAGATCTTGATTTCTCAGTGGCCGGTGACATAGAGGAAGCCGGCGGAATGGTGGCCAAACAGGTAATTTGAGAAAATTCATTTTAAGCTAACAAGGCGGGGTATTAATATGGGCATTCTGGTTGATGAAAACACAAAGGTGGTGGTTCAAGGTATAACAGGAAAGGAAGGGGCATTTCATACCAAACAGATGATATTATACGGCACCAATATTGTAGCCGGAGTAACGCCTGGAAAAGGTGGGGAGATGCTCGAAGGAGTGCCGGTTTTGAATAGGGTAAAAGATGCTGTAAATTCTTATGACGCTAATGTTTCATGTATTTTTGTACCGCCCCCATTTGCCGCAGATGCCATGTTAGAGGCCGCAGACGCAGGTATTAAAGTCATTGTATGTATTACCGAGGGAATCCCTACCATTGATATGATTAAGGTAGTTCGTTATATCAGAAAGTGCGGGGCAGTCCTTATTGGTCCAAATACACCCGGGATTATATTCCCTGGAAAAACAAAGGTTGGTATAATGCCTGGACCGATTCACAAAGAGGGAGGTATTGGTGTAATTTCAAGGAGCGGGACCCTGACATATGAGGTCGTTGACCAGTTAACAAGGGCTGGTTTCGGGCAATCAACGTGTATAGGATTAGGCGGAGACCCAATTGTTGGAGCCTCTTTTATTGATCATCTTAAGAGGTTCAAAAACGATAAACAAACAAATGGAGTTGTTCTTATAGGGGAAATAGGCGGTACTGCTGAGGAAGAGGCGGCAGAATATATAGAAGGTGAATTTGGTAAACCAGTTGTAGCATTTATTGCCGGGCAAACAGCGCCGCCTGGAAGACGAATGGGCCATGCCGGTGCCATAATATCCGGGGGTAAGGGAAAGGCCTCGGATAAAATAAATGCCCTTAAGTCTCATGGCATAGCTGTTGCCCTTGATCTTGGGCGGTTAGGAAAAACAGCCAAGGGTGTATTCAGTTGATATTAACTTTTGTATTTGATACAGATTAACAAAAAATTAACTAAAGAGGTGCAAATATGTTTGGTCTTGGTATGCCTGAATTACTTATAATTTTGGTTATTATACTAATAATTTTTGGGGCAGGGAAGCTCCCTCAAATAGGAAAAGGATTAGGTCAGGGGATAAAAAATTTCAGGGAATCAACTTCATCAAAACCTGAAGAGATTCCCCCGGAAACTGGAGATAAGAAGGATTCTGAAAAGCCTGAATCTTAATAAATAAGTGAGCCCTTAAAATGGTATTTCATCTTCACGTATGTCTGTTATTTCTCCAGGAGGAGGACCGTCGTCAAAGGAATTAGGTTGTCCGGATTTTTCTGCCCTGTCTAACATTTGCATTCCCTGTGCAATAATTTCCGTGGTCCACCTTTTATTACCATCCCTGTCGTCCCATGACCGTGTCTGCAGTCTTCCCTCAATATAGACCATGCTCCCTTTATGTAGATATTGCCCGCATATTTCAGCAAGTTTTCTCCAGACAACTATCCTATGCCATTCTGTTCTTTCTTGTTTTTCACCTTCTTTCGTTGCCCATTGTTCCGTAGTGGCCATTCTAAAGTTAGTAACTGCTGCACCGCTTGGTGTATAACGTATTTCCGGGTCTGCCCCAAGATAACCTACCAAGATGACCTTATTTATGCTCGCCATAACAGACTCCATTTTAAGGGATTATTTATTCAAATCTATCACAAATACTAATAAAAAATAAATCAAAAAATTAATTGCCTCTTTCAAGAGATTAAATTCTATTTAAACGCCTTGCGCTTATAATCAATGCTATGCCAAATATCATAAAAAGGAACATGGAAGCAAGGATTTTGGGATATTTAACCCCATAAACCAATGGCACAAGAGAAAACCTTGCAGCAGCTCTCAATGTTTTTGATCTGCCAATGTAATCGGCAATAGGAGGGGAGAATTTATAGTAAAGATTTACCAATATTTTTCCCATTGAATTTTTTAATAAGACATTATCACGAAACTCCTTCAAGGTAACCACATGCTTCTCCATTGGGGAGCCATAAGCAGCCGTTGCTATAAAGCAATTGCTATTGCCGCCGGATTCGGACTCGGTTGTAAATGACCATGTATAATCACCCTGTATGGGATTCCCACCAAGGTCTTTTACACCTTCAGTAATAGTTGCAGTGTATTTGGTGTTATAATTCAGGGTTGATGATGGTTTAAATGTTGCTGTATTCCCAATAGATGAAACCGTTCCTTCTATGTTTATTGTGCCGTCATTTACAAGGAATGTGTCTGTTGTGATAGTAGTGTGGTCTAAGGCCCTTAGAAAGGTTGCACTAATAGATGCATCTACAGGTACATCAACAGCATTATTAATGGGTTCTGTAGAGGTAATGTCAGTCTCTCCTTCTGAATCACCAGTATATACATCATCAAAATTTACCTTAATATAGCCTGATTTTCCTGAATCCACATCTACCCGTGATTCAAGCCAGCGTGATTTATCATATGGATCGTAGACATTAGTAGTAATTTGATAGCTTGCACTTTCATCATTGCATTTGAATATAAGCGATGAGCCTGTAAATTCTATGGAAAGAGCATAGTCCGTATTAAATTTAATAGGCGTAGTAAACTCCTTGTGAAAAAGCTCTGAATACGAACTGAAGTCTGGGGCATTAAACCTGGTAACAGAGGCTACGGCCTTTAGGTTATCGTTATGGTCAAGGACAATCCAGTTTCTGGCAAGTACATTACCAAGATACTGACTGTAATAATATCCGCTGCCGGGCCCATGACTTTCGTTATAATACCAGCCTGCAATCCTTGCCCTCCCCATGGCTTCTTCAGAGATCCAGCTACTGCTCTTTATGTTAACCTTTGCCTCCAGATAATCAGGGCTTCCCTTTAACCTGTTTTCTGCTGTAATTGTATTACCGCTTGCCTGCACATTCATGCAAAGCTTGCCGTCATCTATCTCTAATACGCCCTCTATGTTTTGCCATTTCGTTTGATCAATGGGCATGACTTCAAAATTGTCATAGGCGGTGGAACCTTCGTTTATGTAAACCTTGTCAAAGAGCACAGATATGTATCCCTTGCCTGAACCTCCACTGGCGTTTACTGCTGTAATGAAGTATTTAAGAGGATCTAAGGCATCCCTCTGACGATCGGGACCTGTAAATGAATCGGTTATTTCATCCACGATAAATTCAAAACCATTATCTCCGTCATATATAATTTTTACAATATAGCCGGTTTCATATTCCAGTGTTTCAGGGGGTATCAATGTGCCGGCGCCCTTTTCTTCCAATGATCCATTAACCATCTCTTTTACCGTCCAGAAGGCCTCCAGGCCATTGCCACGATCACCTATGTAAATAGCAGCCGCTACATTTCCATTATTTGGGGTATCTTCAGATGCCTCTTCAGACGAGAGGGTGTTATAAAAGTAACCTTCTATCCCTGCCATGGAGTTTGTTCCATATCCCGTGTCCAAATTAGCCTCTATTACTGTAAGTTCGCACTCTACAGCATTGATAGATCCGGGATTTTGAAAAAGGATGGTCAGCGCCTTAGTTCCATCATTGGGGGTATTGCTTATTTTTGAGATAAGTTTTTCCCTCACAGGGTCAACCTCTAAAACCGCCTCAGAGCCGCTCCATTTATTGTTATCAATCAATGCCCCTGAAAAATCATCGTACAATGTTTTCCCAGCCCATACGTCAGGAAGAAAGATAAACAGGAAAACCATGATTAAGAGTGCACTCATATAATATTTAAACCTCATAATTACTTCCTTTCCTTTCCAATGCGAAATTTTGTAGTAAAATAAGTTGATATGTTTGTAAAAGGCTCTTTTGTCTTCTCATGACACCCTTTTTTTGTATCCTATTCAAATTTCCTGGTATCTAACCAGATTAATGGAATAAAGGCAAAGAAAATCATAAAAAAATTA
>CAYSWP010000032.1:0-12819 GCA_964434795.1 uncultured Desulfobacteraceae bacterium
TCAAATAACTACTTTGCAAAGCCAGGTCTGGGCCAGGGGCATTAGGCCACAAAGATTATGGAATTATCGCATTGATGGACCTACTTGATATATGGCGTATTAATATTATTGAGAAAGCCTGGCCGCCTATGTATTGTTTTATTGATATCAGTCTTTTCTTCGTGTCTTAGTGGCTGAATAGATGCAAAATATTTTATTGACACTTTTTACTAAAATTTTATACGAGGCTATTCAATATGGAATCTAAAATCGCAAATGTTGTAAGAAAAATACCCCTCTCAGGAATACGTGTAATGCTGCAAAAGGCCGCGGAATACGATAATTGTATCTCCTTAGGTATTGGTGAACCGGACTTTGACACGCCTAAAGAGATATGCAACCAGGCCCTAAAGGATGCCCTTAATGGAGCGACCCATTATACCCAATCGCAGGGAGATCCGGAATTAGTAAAAGAAATCCAAAGGTACCTGAATGAGAGGTTGAGCGAGGACTTTTCACCTCAGCAGATTGTTGTAACCACCGGCGGGGTAGGGGGCCTGACATCATTTTTTCGCGCGGTGCTTGAGCCTGGCGACGAGGTCTTAATACCAGAGCCATACTTTCCACCATACAGGCATCATATTGAGTGGGTGGGGGGAAAAGTTATCGAGGTACGGACACATTTTAAGGATGATTTTGTACCATCGCCTGAGGACATTGAAGAGGCGATTACGCCATCCACCAAGGTGTTGCTGTTAAACTCCCCTCACAACCCCACAGGGGCAGTAATACCCTCTGCAATCCTTGATAAAATAGCGAAAATTGCCGTAGAGAGGGACTTATTGGTATTGAGTGATGAAGTTTATGAAAGACTCCTCTTTGACGGACAAACCCATGAATCCATAAGGACTCGTCCCGGCATGAATGAAAGGACAGTCGTTGTTCATTCCTTTTCAAAATCTTTTGCTATGACTGGATGGCGTATAGGGTACGCCTTTGGACCGGAGTGGGTGATAGGCCCTATGACGAAGGTCGTAAGCTCATACACATCTTGTGCTCCCTCTGTCTCACAACGGGCTGCCGTGGCTGCTTTGAGGCTTGGTTCAGAAATAATTGACTCAATGACCGAAGAATTCTGCGCAAGAAGAGATCAGGTTTTTGAAGACCTTAAACAACTTCCCGGTGTAAAGGTTTTCAAGCCTGCAGGCACCTTTTATCTATTCCCGGATATTAATAAAATTACAGGAGATAGCCTTAAATTTGCCTTAGACTTGCTTGAAAAGCAACAGGTAGTAGTGGTTCCTGGAGACACATTCGGGCCTTCAGGGAAAGGCTGTGTTCGTATAGCATTAACGGTAAACCGTGAGCTTTTAACTGAAGCAATGAAGCGTATTCGGGCCTTTATAAAGGACATTTCCTGACATGCTTTGCTTTAATTACAAGTTATAAGGAGGCGCAAATACATGAAGAGCGATATAAACTGGGTAAAAACGCATTGTGCAAGAATGGACCACGGTGGTTGCTCTATTATTGTCGGTGTTAAAGATAATAAAATTGTCAAGGTAAAGGGTGATCCGGATGGTTTTTTAAACAAGGGATATATTTGTACCAAAGGCCTTGCATCCCCTGATCGTCTTACGCATCCTGATCGTCTTAAATATCCACTGAAGAGGGTAGGGGATAGGGGAGAAGGAAAATGGCAGAGGATATCCTGGAAAGAGGCGCTTGAGTATACAGCTGTAAATCTCAATAAAATAAAAGAAAAATACGGGCCTAAAGGAGTCGCCTTCGGCGTTGGAATGCCAAAAGGACTGGAACATTTTGTTTTGATTCGCCTGGCAAATATTTTTGGCTCCCCCAATGTTGTGGCATCTCAGGATGTATGTCATGCACCTCGCGAGGTAACTGGAATACATACCTGCGGTTTTTATCCTGTTGCTGATTTGCACTATAAAAGCAAATTAATCCTTTTGTGGGCCAGCAACATAACCTCCACCAATGAAGAGGGTGAAATTTCCAGCATGCTCCTTGAACAGGTTGAAGACGGAACGGAATTGGTAGTTATTGATCCAAGGAAAATTGATCTGGTAAAAAAAGCTAAGAAATGGATTCAATTAAGGCCTGGGACCGATCATGCACTTGCATTAGGCCTTTTAAACGTTATCATTGAAGAGTCTTTGTACGACAAGGAATTTGTTGAAAAATGGACATATGGCTTTGAAGATTTTGCAAGTCATGTTAGACAGTTCAGCCCGGAGAAAATTTCTGAAATAACATGGGTGCCGCCTGATATCATACGTGAGACGGCCAGGTTATATGCTACATCAAAGCCTGCTGTTATTCAGTGGGGAAATCCCATTGAACATAATATTCACACATTCGATGCAGTGAGGGCACTTATTTGCTTAATGGCAATATGCGGCAATCTTGATATTCCCGGCGGCAATGTAAATGCTAAAGAACCGAATATCCTGGGATTAGGACCATTTGTACGCTCCGATCTAATTCCAAATAAGAGAAAGGAGATGGTAAGCGCCTATCATGGGGTTATACCAAGGTTGATGACAGTAGCTCCATCCTTTTTTAAAAAAGCCATTCTCGATGGAGATCCTTACCCCATTAAGGGGTTTTACGCCATGTGTGCAAACCCTATGATGTCTTACGCCGGCAGCCCCCAGACATATGAAGCATTTATGAAGCTTGACTTTATAGCAGTTGCAGACCTGTTTATGACGCCTACAGCGGCCATGGCTGATATAGTTTTACCTGTTGCCAGCCAATTCGAGATAGACGACATTGGCCATTATGGATTAGGCCATGGTTTTATCCTCGCCCGTCCTAAAATTGTTGACCCTCCGGAAGAATGTTGGCCCGATATAAAAATAATGAATGAATTAGGTAAACTTATATCGCCTGAGGAATATTGGCATGAAGATTATAACCGGTTTTTAGAGGATGTTCTCGAACCGGAAGGAATTACTTACAGCCAGTTTGTTGAGAAGGGATACCTGAAGGGACCACAGAAATTTAAGCTTTACGAAGAAAAAGGCTTTCGAACGCCAACCGGAAAGGTCGAGCTTAGATTGAGTACGGCAGAGAAGTTTAATTTATCCCCCATGCCTTCATTTAAAGGAATCCCGGAAGATGATGATCTGGAATATCCTCTAATTTTAACAAGCTCAAAAAGCCGGTATTACCTTCATTCGTCTTATAGATGGATTAAAAAGCTGAGAGACAAAAGACCTGACCCTAAGGTTGAAATTCATCCGGAAACAGCTGCAAAATTCGGAATTAAGGAGGGAGATGAGGTGATTGTAGAGACGAGATACGGAAGTATGTCCCAGATAGCCCATCTTACAGACAGTATTGACCGTAGGGTAATAAATGCCTCCCATGGCTGGTGGTTTCCCGAGAAAGGGGTCGATTCACTATATGATTGGCAGAGGGCCAACTTTAATATGCTTACCTCTACTGAAAAATTGGGAAAGGAGTTTGGAACCCCTAACCTCAAGGGCCTTGTATGTAAAATAATGAAAAAATAAGTTAAAAGAACAGGGAGAGTTTTGGCATCAAAAATATTTTATACTATTGATGAGGTATCCGAGTTAACAAAGCTTCCACAGATGCTTATTCTTCATTATTTACGTGTGAAGGGTATAACTTTAGCCCCTGAACATTATCCGGATATAAACCCAAGACGGGTTAAAGGCGAGCTACTATTTTCAAAGAAAGATGTAGATGAAATATTTAGATTTATTGGTAAAAAAAAGGACGAGACCTGGGAGAAATGGCAGTTAAGAAGAATAAAGGAGATTATGGCAAAAAGGGAATTAAATATAGCTAAACCTGAAAAAAAACCGGATTTAAAAATTATTAATGGCGGCAAGAAAGACAAACTTAAAGAGAGGAAATGGTAAAAAAAATGCTTGACAGTCAAAAGGTCATAAAGTAAGCATCATATTCACTTCCTGTCAATATCTATTCAAAAGGCTGCATATACCGTCGGGGAACATTAGGCAAGGGCGTGTATTTTAACAAATTATTAATCTTTAAAAAGGGTTCAATATGAAGGTTCTTGTAAGTGATTCGCTGTCAGAAATGGGTGTTAATGTTTTTAAGGATACCCCGGACATTGATGTTGATGTAATAACTGATCTTTCACCGGAAGAGTTAAAGGGGATTATAGGAAAATACCATGCATTGGTCATACGGAGCGCTACGAGGGTTACGGCTGAAATTATCGACGCAGCGGATAACCTTAAGGTTGTTGGAAGGGCCGGCATAGGACTGGATAACGTTGATATCCCATCTGCAAGCAAGAAAGGGATTGTTGTAATGAATACGCCTGAGGGAAACACTGTAACTACGGCGGAACATACTATTGCAATGATCATGGCCCTTTCACGGAACATCCCTCAAGCAACAGCATCTCTTAAGGAGGGAAATTGGGAGAAGAAGAAATTTCAGGGATTAGAAATATTCAACAAATGCATCGGGGTTATTGGGATTGGGCGAATTGGACGCCTTGTTGCCGAGAGGGCAAAGGGGTTGAAAATGAATGTTATAGCCTATGACCCCTTTATTAAACCGGAAGTAATTGAGAAACTGGACTTAGAGCCGGTCTCTTTTGAAGAGCTCCTTAAAAGATCTGATTATATTACCATTCAT
The DNA here is from genome assembly GCA_964434795.1 of uncultured Desulfobacteraceae bacterium. GTDB lineage: Bacteria > Desulfobacterota > DSM-4660 > Desulfatiglandales > B25-G16 > M55B121. The sequence goes on from CAYSWP010000032.1 coordinate 4,648, forward strand.
ACACCAAGCACTGATGATACAGTTGATATGATAAACAAGGAAACCATCAGTAAAATGAAGAGAGGCGCTGTATTGATTAACTGTGCACGTGGAGATATAGTAAATGAAGATGATCTATACGAGGCATTAAAGTCCGGGCATCTTAAGGGGGCGGCTATTGATGTTTTCAGGAAGGAACCACCTGGCAAGACAAAGCTGATGGATTTGCCGAATTTTATATGCACCCCCCATCTGGGGGCGTCAACCAGAGAGGCACAGGATAGGGTAGCTGTAGAGGTGGCCAGGCAAATTGTATCCTACCTCCTGTACAGCACAATACAAAATGCCGTAAATGTACCGAATATAAGCCCTGAATTGATATCTACACTAAGACCTTATGCTACCTTGGCTGAAAGAATGGGGTCATTTCAGACACAGCTAACAGACAGCGCTATCCTGGAGGTTCAGATAAATTATCTCGGAAAGGTAACCGAACAAAATGTGTCTCCTTTGACTACCGCCATGTTAAAAGGGCTTTTGAGCCCCATAGTTAAAGATCAGGTTAACTTTGTTAATGCACCTTTTGTTGCGTCTGAACGGGGCATAAAGGTGATTGAATCAAAGACAATGGAATCAGAAGATTTTGCAAGCCTCATTAAACTTACAGTTAAGACATCTACTACTAACAATATTATATCCGGCACAATATTCGGCAATCAACTGCCAAGAATACTAAGAATAAATAATTTCTTTTTTGAGGCGATTCCTGAGGGACATAACCTCTTAATAAGCAGCATAGATAGACCTGGAGTTATAGGAAGTATTACAAGCATTCTCGGCAAGCATGATGTTAATATAAACGGAATGCAGGTGGGGGAGGAAAAAGAGAGAAAGGAAAATATTATACTCCTCGCTACAAACATTGCCGCTGATAGTGAAACCATTGAAGAGCTAAGAGGTTTGGAGCATATATCTTCAGTGAGGAGGATAGAGTTCTAAGAACTTCGAAAAACCGGTATATATGACGGCATTGGGCCGTCAGGTTTGTTTGCAGCAACAGGTGCTGCAGTTGGGTATATAATAATGTTTTATTAAAGGAGGCAAAATGCAAACAAAAAAAATCTTTTTACCAGAGTCCGAATTTCCACGTCAATGGTACAACATCCAGGCGGACATGCCGACCCCTTTGGAACCACCACTCAATCCCGGAACTGGAGAGCCGATTAGCCCGGACGACCTCTCAGCCATATTTCCTATGCCCCTTATCGAGCAAGAGGTTAGTCAGGAAAGATGGATTGATATACCGGAAGAGGTCATAGAAAAACTCCTTATATGGAGGCCAACGCCCCTATACAGGGCATATAACCTTGAAAAATACCTGGAAACACCTGCCAAGATTTATTTCAAAAATGAAGGGGTAAGCCCTCCCGGGAGTCATAAACCGACTACCGCTATACCGCAGGTTTATTACAATAAGATATCCGGGACAAAGGCAATTACCACTGAGACCGGTGCAGGACAATGGGGGAGCGGCCTTTCCTTTGCCGGAAAGCTTTTTGGCATGCCTATAAAGGTATGGATGGTCAGGATAAGCTATGATCAGAAACCATACAGAAGATTAATGATGGAGGTATGGGGTGGAAAATGCGTAGCAAGCCCAAGCACTGAGACAAATGCCGGGCGTGCCGTCTTGGAGAAAGATCCTGATTGCCCTGGTAGCCTTGGTATGGCTATCTCAGAGGCGGTTGAGGCCGCTGTGACCGGCGATAATACCAAGTATGCCTTAGGCAGTGTATTAAACCATGTTATGCTTCACCAGACTGTAAACGGTCTTGAGACCCAAAAACAGATGGCCATTGCCGGAGATTATCCGGATATGATTATAGGGTGCGCCGGAGGCGGAAGCAACTTTGCAGGCAATTGCCTGCCTTTTTGCCGGGATAAAATTGCAGGAAAAGATATTGATATTGTTGGTGTTGAGCCTGCATCATGCCCAACCATGACCATGGCGCCCTTTGCATATGATTTTGGAGATACAGCGGCAACGACACCACTCTTGGCCATGCATACCCTGGGACATAATTTTATACCTGCCCCTATACACGCAGGGGGGTTACGCTATCATGGTATGGCTCCTATCATAAGCCAGTTGATTTTAGATAATATTATACGTGCAGAAAATTTACAGCAGATTGAGACCTTTGAGGCAGGATTGATTTTTGCAAGGACAGAGGGATTTATCAGCGCACCTGAGACGAATCATGCCACTGCCATGGTTATAAGAGAGGCCCTTAAGGCAAAGGAAGAAGGAAAAGAAAAGGTCATACTCTTCAATTGGAGTGGACACGGCCTGGTAGATATGATGGCCTACCAGGATTATCTTTCCGGAAAGTTGGCGGACCATGCTATAGATGAAGAGGGAATAAAAAACGCATTGAGAGATATTGCTCCCTTGCCAAAGCCAAAACAATTTAAGATTGGAAAAGTAGATTAAGATAACATGCCCCTCAGGATTCACCATTATGGTGAACCCTGAGGGGCATTAAAACAGGTTTATGAAAATGAATAATGCTGTTAACCCACCGGAAGAGGATTTTCAGATCCGATGCCCCAGACTTGGCCATAAAATTTCCTTTTCTTACTGCTCTAAGGAAAACAATGGCCTTCCATGCTATAAAGCGCTCGATTGTTGGTATACGTATTTTCCCGTATATGAATTTTTCAGGCAAAAACTAACTGAAGAGGGTTGGAAAAAGGCCTTTGAATCGAAGATGCAACCAAAGGTGGAAAGTATTGTGGAACTGATAGAAAGGGCTAAAAAGGTAAAGGCGGAAAAATTATGAGACAAGAGATATTGCTTGGGAACGGGGCTATAGCCCTGGGGCTTGTAGAGTCCGGATGTCAGGTAGTGACATCCTATCCCGGCACACCGAGTTCAGAGATTCTACCAGAGGTTGTTAGATTTGTAAAATCAGAAAAGCTTAATACATATACAGAATGGTCAACAAATGAAAAGGTTGCATTTGATACTGCCTTTGCTGCTTCCATTACTGGGAAGAGGGCTGCCTGTTGCATGAAACAGGTTGGTCTTAATGTGGCTGCGGATTCATTAATGAGCGCGGCATATCTTGGAAATATAGGCGGCCTTGTTATTATATCATGCGATGATCCTGGCCCCCATTCTTCCCAGACAGAACAGGATACTCGCTTTATGGCAAGACTTGCAAAGGTGCCGGTCTTAGATCCTTCCAGTCCACAGGAGGCCAGGGAGATGGTAGGCCTGGCCTTTGACATATCAGAGGAGTTTGAAGTCCCGGTAATATTAAGGCCGGCTATCAGGGTATCCCATGCTCGTCAAAGCATATCTTATGACGAAATTAAATCAAACAATAAGAGGGCATCTTTCATAAAAGATCCCACAAGATGGGCGGCCACTCCACGGTTTCGCCTTAAACTACACGGGGAATTGAACAAAAAACTAAAGGACATAGGGAGAAAATTTGATACTCTATCAGATTATAATTTTCACAATCTTGAGTTGGGCAAGAAATATCCGCTTGGCATAATTGCAGGGGGCATACCTTCCGCTGTTATTCGGGACTTTTTATCAGAGGAAGAACGTAAAGACCTGCCATTTCTAAAGATAGGCACCCCTTATCCATTTCCTGAGGCCCTGGCTGAAGAATTTACATTAGCCTGCGAAAAGGTGCTGGTAATAGAGGAGACGGATACACTTATTGAATATCTTCTTCGGGATAAAGACAAGGTTTTAGGTCGACTTTCCGGTCATGTTCCTCTTGAAGGTGAACTTGTGCCTAAGGTTATCCATAAATTGATCAGCAAGGTCTTGGAGGAGATGAACCTTAAGCCTTTAAATGCAGACGATGATAATGAAGTAACAAATTTGGTTGGTGACTTGCAGCTTCCAGTCCGAAAGCCGACTTTATGTCCGGGGTGTCCTCATAGAACATCCTTTTTTGCAATAAAAAAGGCAAAACCTAAGGCAATATTCACATCGGATATAGGTTGTTATACCTTGGGTGTTAACCTCGGCGGTGTTGATACGGTTTTAGATATGGGGGCCGGGATAACTATGGCGGCCGGCTTCTACCATTCCTTTAATCAGGACGAGGTGCAGCAGCCTATTATAGCCACCATAGGGGATTCTACATTTTTTCACTCCGGGACGGCCGGTTTGTTAAGCTCAGTCTATAACGGTGCGAGATTCATACTTGTTATACTGGATAATATGATAACTGCCATGACAGGAATGCAGCCAACGCCGGCCTTAGGCATAAGAGCAGATGGCAGCAAAGGGAATACTATCTCCTTAGAGAGAATTGTTGCAGGCTGTGGGGTTGATTTTATAGAGGTTGTTGATCCCTATGATATGGGTAAGATGACTAAGTTGCTTAAGAAAGCGGCTGATTATGTGAGTGACCCCGGCGGGGGAATAGCTGTAGTTATAGCAAGACATCCCTGTGTTATTGCATATAAGGATGAAGGTGTGCCGGAAAAGAAAAAGGTTGTTGTTACTGATGATTGCGTAGAGTGCAATATTTGTCTTGAGCAATTTGAATGTCCGGCCCTTTACCACGATGACGAACTTGGAAGGGTTAATATTAACCGAGAGATATGCGTAGATTGTGGCGAATGTATTCAGGTTTGTCCAAAGGGAGCAATAGTAGAGGCATAGAGAAATGGTTGCTAAAGTTGCTATTTTCGAGAGATATGTGTGACAAGAAGAAATGGATTAAAAAATTATGAAAACAATTGATATAGTATTATGTGGATTAGGAGGGCAGGGGATACTGTTCATGACAAAATTGCTGGCCCGGACTGCAATGGACAAAGGTCTTAATGTTATGGGTGCTGAGACACACGGCATGGCTCAGAGAGGTGGGTCTGTAGTATCGCATCTAAGGCTTGGGGAGACGGAAGGCTCTCTTGTAAGGGCGGGAACAGCGGATTTCCTTTTATCTTTGGAGGAAAATGAGGGGTATAGAAATCTTTCATTTCTTCGAGAAGGGGGAAGTATGTATGTTAATGCCGACCCCAATAATTTTCCAAAAGAAAAGGTAAAGGGCTATCTTGACGGACATGAAATAAGTCATCATTCATTTTCTGCGACGGAAATTGCCCGTGAAATGGGTGCACCTAAATCTGTAAACCTTGCACTTTTGGGTTTTTTTACAGGACTTAATGGTGGGGCTATCAGTTATAAAGAGCTTGAAAAAACAATTGATAAAATTAGCCCTGAAAGATTAAAGGATTTGAACCTGAGTATATTTAAGGCCGGATACGAAAGGGCAAATAATTAATGATAGAAAAATTTTATTTGACATCTTTACCCGTTTCTTATAGCCTTTAAACAGCTACATTATAGCTAAATATAAGGTTAAAAGGGGGTGAGAGATGTAATAAAATTTTTTCAGGTCAATATTTGTTTCACTTAATTTTTTAATAAGGAGGATGGTCAGATGAAAAAGAAAATATTTTTGGTTTTCTTCGTTTTAGTGTTAGGGGTAGCCTTTTTTGCCATGGGATCTATAAAGGCAGAAGCAGGGCCAATTAAGCTTACGTACAGTTGTTTTTTCCCCCCAACCCATATACAGAGCAAGTTAGCTGAGTCATGGTGCAGAGAGGTTGAAAAACGCACTGATGGGAAAGTTAAGGTAGAATACTATCCTGGAGGCACTTTAACAAAGGCGGCACAGTGTTATGACGGGGCAGTGACAGGCTTGTCTGATATCGGATTCTCCGTTTTGGCCTACACCAGAGGACGTTTCCCTGTTATGTCTGCTGTAGATCTTCCTTTAGGCTATCCCAATGGAAAGATTGCCACGGCAGTTATCAATGATGTCTCAAATAAGTTTAACCCCAAAGAACTGCAGGACGTAAAGGTACTGTATCTTCATGCCCATGGGCCCGGTATTATCCACACAAAAGGAAAAATGGTGACAAAACTGGAGGAACTGAAAGGCCTCAAGCTGAGGGGCCATGGCACGAGTGCGCTATTTCAGAAGGCATTGGGGGCAACACCGGTTGGTGCGCCTATGCCGGAATGCTATCAAATGATTCAAAAGGGCGTAGTAGAAGGGGCATCATATCCATTTGAGGCAAATAAGGGTTGGAGGCTTGGCGAGGTAACAGACTATGCCACGGCAGCATTCTCTGCAGCATATACTACCTCATTTTTTGTAGTTATGAATAAGGATAAGTGGAATGCATTGCCAGGAGATATTCAGAAAACTATAGATGAGATTAATAAAGAATGGGTTGTAAAACATGGAAAGGCCTGGGATGAAAGCGATATGGAGGGTATCTATTACTTCCTCAATCACGGCGGCGTGATAATCGGACTTGATAAAAAAGAATCAGCCAAATGGAAGAAGGCTGTAAGGCCTGTTATTGATGAATACATCAAGGTATTAAATAAGAAGGAATTTAATGGAAAGGAAATCGTTGATTTTATCATAGAAGATCTGGCAAAATATAAAAAGTAGGCTATACAGGGGGCCGGTCTTTAATTTAAGGAATGGCCCCTTGACATTTTTTAAGTTTGAAACAAGGAAAGATAATGCATGGATACCTTCTCCAACATAATTGAGTGGATTTTAGACAAGTTAAAAATGATAGGAGCTGTATGTCTTGTAGGCATGACATTTTTAACCTGTGCGGATGTTGTAGGACGATTATTCCGCCATCCCATTTTCGGGTCAGTTGAAATCGTTAGTTTTATGGCAACTCTGACAATAGCAATGGCGCTACCTTATACCCAGAAAAACAAAGGACATGTCGGGGTGGAGCTATTAGTACGTCTTTTATCGGCCAGGACACAATTGATTGTTGACATATGCACGGGAATTTTAAGCTTTGCCTTGTTTGGTCTTGTAACGTGGAGAATGGCTGTATATGGAAACACAATGCAAAAATCCGGGCAGGTTTCCATGAGTTTGGAGCTTCCTATTCATGTTATAATTTTTATCACTTCATTCTGTTTTCTTATTTTTATTCTAATTATACTACAGGAAATCATTAATAATATTAGAAGGTTAAAATCTAAATGAGCCCTACAACCATAGGTATCTTAGGCATTTTGATAATGGTGATCATATTTTTCTCCCGGATGCCTGTGGCCTATGTTATGGGAATGATAGGGTATTTAGGATTTACCATATTGATATCAGGCAAGGGTGGGCTGAACCTTTTATCAAGAAACATTTACGACGTTTTCTCCTCCTACGGACTAACCACTATACCCTTGTTTGTTCTTATGGGACAATTGGCATTTAACAGCGGTATAAGTCATAGATTGTACAATACGGGCTATAAATGGCTTGGCAGCACCAGGGGAGGGCTTGCAATGGCTACTGTATCAGCATGCACTGCCTTTGGAGCTGTTTGCGGATCAAGTCCGGCCACTGCGGCGACTATGGCAACAGTAGGACTGCCGGAGATGAAAAGATACAAATATGCAGATGAGTTATCAACGGGTTCAGTTGCATCAGGGGGCGGATTGGGCATGATTATGCCTCCAAGCGTTGTGTTGATAGTTTACGGTATCTTGACCGAGCAATCTATTGGCGCATTGTTTGTTGCAGGGATTTTTCCGGCCATTCTTGTAACTATCTTGTTTATTATCTCCATATATATTATTTGCACAATCTCACCGGAGCAGGGACCGCCGGGAGATCATTTTACATGGAAGGAAAAAATTAAGTCATTGCTTGGCATGGGTGAAACACTGGCTGTTTTCATACTTGTCATCGGAGGAATGTTTATAGGCCTCTTTACACCGACGGAGGCTGCTGCAGTAGGGGCCTTTGGAATGCTTGTCGTATCCATTTTAAGGAAGCAACTCACATGGAAGGGATTTGTGAATGCCCTGTACGAGACCCTCGGGACATCCTGTATGGTAATGATGTTAATAGCAGGGGCCGTTATCTTTGGTAAATTTCTTGCAGTAACAAGGATTCCCTTTGATATAGCTACATGGGTTAGCGGTTTTAACTTACCCTCTTTTATTGTTATAGGCATTGTCATAGGTATTTATTTTATAGGTGGATGTTTCATGGATGCCCTTGCCTTTGTTACACTTACAGTCCCAATTTTTTTCCCGGTGGTTATGGCCCTTGGTTATGACCCTATTTGGTTTGGGGTAATCATTGTAATGGTTACTGAGATGGGAGT
>CAYSWP010000033.1:0-12699 GCA_964434795.1 uncultured Desulfobacteraceae bacterium
TTATTCACTTGACTTGCCTTAATTTGCTACAACTAATCGGGAGATGATCCTAATTTTATAACTTCCCCCTGTTACACTGCATTTAAATAATCGCTGATTTGCGAACAAATATGAGGTGATGCTATTATTAAATTGATATCTATCCTCTGGCCATCTAAGTAGTCGTCAAGCAAGAAATCACTTCCGTCCATTTTGCATATTTTTCCGCCGGCAGCTTCAATAATTACCCGACTGGCGGCTAACCCATGGTAAGATTCATTATTAATGATTGCTGCCTCTGCGCGTCCCATGGCAACATAGCATGCATGGGCAGTAGTGCATCCGAGGTCACGGATTTTTCCAGGGAACGTTGATTGGAAGTTATTGTGAAACCTGGAATAAGTAAGCAAAAGACTTTCATCATTGATATCTTCCTGGTCAGATACATGGATTTCTTTTTCGCCCCTGAAGGTTTTTTTTCCTGCCTGGGCGTAAAAAAGGTCATCTGTTGAAGGCATATGGAATATCCCTAAAATCGGCCAAAAGTTTTCAAGAAGAGTAAGTGAATTACCCCAAACAGGAATTCCTGCCTGGAAATTTGCGATTCCATCTAAGGGGTCATAGACCCATAGATACCTTTTTTCTTTGTGGGTATAATCTTTTTTCACCTGATTATTTATAAGTACCTGGTGTTTTGGAAACTTTTTTCCGAGCTGATCTTGAAAAAATGACGCAAGGTGAAGTTCTGCCTTTGTCACCAGTTCCTCGTCGAATTTAAGGGAAGATTTCCCCTTTCCATAAAAAGATAATGCTTCCTTTCCTGAATCGCGAATAACATCCATTGCAAACCTGGTCAAATCCTCTATATCGAGACTTTCTGATACCACCATTTTCCTCCTTATTTTATAAACAGGTATTAATTGTATTAGACCTCAATTACTTACCTTCCAATTTAACAAAATCTTAACAGATAGCAAGAGAAATCTTGACACCTGAGCATTGGCAGTTTACAAATTCAGAATATGATCATAAAATTCATCCACAAGGGATTAAAGTCCTTGTAACCGTTTACGGCTTGAAACTTGAAATTGGAAAATAGAAATTTGGTGGATCTGTCTGCGCCTACCTGTGCGTGCACCTGTCTGCATGCATCGCACAGGTAGGCGCAGACAGGTGCGGGCATGCACGGGAAGGAATAAAACGAGTTTATGAGTTGGATGTTTACAAACCGGCAGAAGAGTTATCAGACAGGATCTGGTACGACTTTGATACGTGATAGCCGTTCAAAGCAATAGTTGAAAAACTCGGCCAAAAATTGAATACGTTCACCAACAGTACAAAAGTATGAAGGCCAAATTTCCAATTTCCATTTTCTAATTTCAGCGTTCTGTGAACGCTTGCAGACCTTTATATCCCGCGGGATTGCAAATTAATTCACCATGATACGCTATAGATTGCGGTGTCTGTATTACATATAAGTCTATCAGTATTGATATATCTTTCTATTATCCAATACCTGGCCATTTCTTATATAAGTCCTGGCCACGAATATATCATTTCTCCCGTTATTGTTGAAGTCCTTATCAGTATAAACCACTATTGTATAATAATAATATTTAGCTTTCTTCGGTTTCTCTGGCTTCTTTTTCATAGAGCTCGTCATTATTGGCTGCCTAAGCTCAAGTTCTCTATTTGCCCCAAAAATAAGGTAGCGATATTTGTGCCCGTCTGCGAAGGTGTAACCCAACTCAGGTATTTCCCTGGCCTGGCCTTCTTTTATAAAGATAATGTCATTATCCGGGTAAAATTTATTATTTTCCATAAAATAGACATCCTGGCCATCCATTAATACACGAAGTATGGATTTAAGGACCACCTTTTCCGTTCTCAGTGTATAGGTTTTTATATTAGGGACAGAGATACCAAGAAGAATACCCATTATAGCCAGGACTATCATCAGCTTAACAAGTGTAAACCCATGCTTGTTGTTCCCTGTGCAACTGCTAAATCCTTTGTGCCATATAATTTCAAACCCTTCTCAGTGAATATTATATCAGAATCAGATTCATCTCCAAATTTTCCAACCCCAAGTTCATAAGAAGAAGGTGATGTTTTAACATAGTGGAATTTTACCAGATCTGCCGCTGACAGATCTTTAGATGGAATTTACTTTCCTGTCAGGTCATTCAATGTCTCAGGCACTTTTCCTTTATGGTCCTTGGCGTAATCATGGGCAGCCTGATTTACTATTATAGTCATGGCTACAGGTTGTTCTGATGGAATAAAACGTTCCTCTTCTTCTACAGGTGTTTTAAGGTAAAGGAAAAGATTAACTGCAATAACTACAAGGGCAAAAACTCCGATGGCAATGTATTTGTTATATAGTTTTCTTTTTCTCTTTGCTTTTTGTGCCAGTTTATGTTCATCTCTTTCATCCATACGCTCGAAGGCGCCTTGCGTGACTTCCTGTGCGGCCTCAAGGGCGGCGCACCTGCTGCATCTTTCGCAGGTATTGCGCACTCATCACAAAGCGCCTTATTGCATTTTACACATCTTGCTTTAGCTTCTCTATCCGGGTGAAAGGCACATTTCATTTTGTTTCTCCATTGTTTATACTTTTCCCATAGTTGGTTTGTTCAAGAGTCTGTTTACCCTGGCGAGAAGTTTTTTAGAATTAACAGGTTTTGTCAGGTAATCATCGGCTCCTGCATCAATGCCTTTTACCTCAAAAGCTACATCATCCTTTGCAGTGATTATAATTACAGGGATATAGCGAGTAGTCAAATTAGACTTGAGTTTTTTTGTAAGATTTATGCCATCGAGTTTGGGCATTAGAAAATCTGTTATTATAAGGTCTGGTATTTCTTGCAGGGATAGCTTCAGGGCTTCTAAGCCATTTCTGGCAGTTATAATGTTGTAGTTTTCCGATTCTAAGAAATTACGAAAGAGTCTGAGTGTCACCTCGTTATCATCTGCAACAAGGATTTTTTTCGGTTTTACGCTGCTAATAGGTGAAGAGTATTCTCCAGTAGAATATTTCTCCGGTTTAGTCTCCTTTAAAGAAGAATCTTCCATAGCGTAAGACTGCTCAATTTCTTCTGGTGATGCAACACGGTATACCTCTTCAACAGTGGTCAACCCTTTAATGGCCTTTTCTATTCCATCTAAAAATATAGATTGAAGGCCTATCCTCTCCGCAATCTTTCTAAGGTTAAGAGATGAAACGTGCGGCTCTATCGCCTCCCTCAATGACGGGGTTATCCTCAATACCTCAAACAATGCCAACCGACCTGAGTAACCTGTGTACTGGCATGACTCGCAGCCTGTTCCTTTGTAGAATTTGGCCATTTTATCTTTCCCTATATATGGAGCGACCCTCCCTGCAATCTTGTCACTCATAGGGTCAGGCTTCTTGCACTTTGGGCATATTTTTCTAACGAGTCTCTGGCCTATTACTGCAAGCAGGGAATCAGATATTAAAAAGGGCTCTATATTCAGGTCTAAGAGTCTTGTTACAGCAGATGTAGTATCATTGGTATGCAGGGTAGATAGCACCAGGTGTCCGGTTTGCGCTGCCTGAAATGCGATAGATGCAGTCTCAGAATCCCGAATTTCCCCAACCATAACTATATCAGGGTCCTGCCTCAGGATAGATCTAAGGCCTGCTGCAAAGGTTATCCCTGCCTTTGGATTTACCTGCACCTGGTTTATCCCTAAAACTTCATACTCTATAGGATCTTCTACTGTTATGATATTGACAGTTGGGGAATTAAGCATGGTTAGGCAGGTATAAAGAGTCGATGATTTGCCGCTTCCAGTAGGCCCTGTAACAAGAATGATACCCTGGGGCTTGCCCATGGCGTCTGTAAAATCCTTGAGGGCCTTTTCAGAAAAACCCAGGTCTTCAAGTTTTCTGCCTGCTCCTTTCTTATCCAGGATTCTAATAGTTACTGTTTCTCCATAAGAGGTAGGAATGGTAGATATCCTCAGATCATACATCTTTTTTTTGTATCTTACCTGGGATCTTCCGTCCTGCGGCTTTCTCCGTATGGATATATCCATGTTGGATAAAATCTTAATCCTTGAAACCATAGAGGCGTGCACATGTTTATCAGTCTTCATTATCTCTCGCATAATGCCGTCTACACGGAATCTTACAACAACAGCCTTATCCTGAGGATCAATATGTATATCGCTTGCCTCATGTTTAATTGCATCAGATATTATGGCATTTATTAGCCTTACAATAGGCGGCAATTCTGAAAGATGTTCAAGGTCCTGGATATCTTCTTCCTCTGTCTTTGCCTCCTGTATAATCTCTACACTATCATCGGTTTCCATTCCGGATTTCAGATCGTCTTGAAGATATTGCTTTGGATAGTATTTTTCGATAGCGTCTAAGATATCATTCTGAGGGGCCACTGCTATTTTGATACTCATCTGAGTAACAAAGCGCACGTCATCTATTGCGTACAGGTCTAAAGGGTTGGCCATAGCAACAACAAGTTTTCCATCTATTTCCTTGACCGGGACAAGCAAGTAATTTTCTGCAAGCTCGGATGGGATTAACGAGATTATTTTTTCGGAGACATTTACCTTATCAAGATGTACATGAGGGATTTTAAGCTGTTTTGACAGGGCCTCAGATATTTGTTCATCTGTGGCGGCGCCTATGTCTATAAGAGTCTGGCCGAGCCTTTTTTTCTGTACTTTTTGGATTTCCAGGGCATTCATCAGGGTTTTTTCGTCTATCAGGCCGGACTCTATCAAATACTCCCCTAACTTCTTACGCCTGTTTTGTGCCGCCTTTTGGTTTAATGATTTTTCCATAGAAAAGTGCCTTATAGATTATAATATTTCTTACAGCAACGGCTAATCACCCTGTATATTAATCATTTGTAACCGTTCACGGTTCAAAGGTTTCCCGCTTACAGCGGGATTCAAAGGTTGTATTCTTATCACCTTAAGCCATTTTGTAAGCGTTTTGTACGTAAAAACCAATCGTTTCCACATACCCACAAACCTGGAACATGGTACTTGGCAATGATGTGGCAAAACACGCATTTTTAAGAGCTTTTTTGGAGTGCAATTTCAGTCTTTTCCCTAACCCTGAACCCTGAACCCTGAACCTGTGAACGGTTACAATAATTTATTATTTAAGCAATAGATATGCCAGTCTGTGATTAATAATGAATTGATGTAATCAATTTTAAAATTAACGTTATATCAATTCATTTGTATAATGAGAATGACGAGGTCTGAGGATACACTTTTTTAAAAATTGATTAAAGAGTTTTAGCGCTGAAAGAAAAGATATTGAGTCAAAAAAACTATTTAATTGTCAAAACTTTGACGCAAATATAGGCGAAACCAACCTGTCTGCCATCGCATGAAAGGCTACTGATGGTGGGCAGTCCGCAGACAGGAGCTAATATTATAATATTCTACTTTTCCTCTGATCGAGATATGAGTGTCTCCAGAATATCCTTCTTCCCTACAATACCTACTAATTTTTCCTTATCCAATACAGGGAGGGTGTGAAAATTTTTATTTACCATTATAGTGGCTACTTCTTCAATGCTCATATCCGGCTCTACTGCAAAAGGATCCGAGCTCATGGCCTGAGCTACTGTAGTTGCTGCTATCTTTTTAGTTTCTTTTTCAAGGCGCTTCATGGAGGTTAAGGGGAAAATGCCATCTAAGAGTGTAAAAATAGAAGGTATGGGAAACTTTTTTTGCTGTGCTATAAGATCGCTCTGGCATAGTATGCCCACAAGTTTATCCCCATCAAGCACAGGAACTCCATTAATGTCTTTTTCAAGGATTATCTTTGTTGCTTGAGCGATATCCATCTCAGGTGTTATAGTTATCAGATCTCTTGTCATTATGTCTTTTACGCTTAGCATGGTCTCTCCTTATTGTTTGATGTGCTCAACACTCACTCACCTGTTATTTCTATATCTATTTGTTCCGGAGTTTCAGTAACTGCAATCTTTGAACCAATGTCCGGTATTTCATGAACATGTATTTTTTTAATCTCCTTCATTATATCAAATATCCGGTTAAGTGGCACAGGCTTTGAGGTCTTAACAGGGATCATTTTTATATTGTTTTTGTTTTCATACCGAATAGTGGTGGTAATGACTCTAAGAGGAGATATTATCTCCTGGAGGGCAAATTGCTTGCCCCTTTTGCATTTTTCACCGGTAACCTCTGTTCCATCTGTCTCCAGTTCACAGCTCTTTGGGCATATAATACAAATAAATTTTCTTTTCTTTTTATTATCCATTCGTTGTCTGCTATCTTATAGACTTTCCTAATTTTTCCGCCTCTTTTGTCACACTGTCTACAAGATCGTGCACATAATCTGCGTTACCAGCCAGATATATTCCATTGCCGGTAGTTACTCCTGCATCTATTAGAAGGTCCTGCTCAGGTATAAGTCCGACTGAAAAGAGAATTGTATCACAGGAAATGAGTTTTTCCTTTCCTGTTTTGTTATTCCGATATCGAATAGCCTTTACTCTATTTTTACCGATTATCTCCATTAACTCATGTTCAAGGTACAGGGGAATACCGAAATCATCAAGACACTGGACCTTATTTCTGATAAGACCTGAAAGATGATCCATTATTTCAAGCGTTAAATGAACCTTTGCGCCTTCCAGCGTCATACGCCTGGCCATTATTAGCCCTATATCTCCAGATCCGACTATTACCACTTCCTTGCCTGGCATGACACCATATATATTCACCATCTCCTGTGCAAGCCCAGCAGTAAATGTCCCTGCAGGACGTGTGCCGGGAACTGTCAACATCTCCCTGGTTCTTTCTCTGCACCCTGTAGCCATGATTAGGTTTGAAGCAGAAACTGTAAACTCACCCTCGCGAGAAACAAAGGTTACCTCTTTTTTTCCGGTTATTTTATGCACAAGGCAAGAGGTTTTAATCTCAATGTTTTTATCATAAACCATCTTTTTGTATCTGGCGGCATACTCTGTTCCAGTCATTTCCTTTTTAAAATAATTAAGCCCGAAACCCAGATGGATGCATTGATTGAGGATACCGCCAAGCCGCGGCATTCTTTCAAGGATAAGTATGCTTTTTACGCCATTGGAAGATGCGCCTACGGCAGCGGCCATGCCTGAAGGTCCTCCACCTATTACAATAAGATCGTATTTTTTAGGATCCATTTTCTTTTACCAACTCTGATCCCTTCCCCTTTTTAGTTATTTTATCAAAAGGAACGTCAAGTTCTTCTGACATGATTGCCATTATTTTACTTGTGCAAAATGCCCCATGACATCGCCCCATCTGGCTCCTTGTACGGAATTTGATGCCGTCCAGTGTGCGTGCCCCTCTTCTTATTGCTTCCTTGATTTCCCCCTTGGTTACAAGCTCACAACGACAGACAACCTCTCCAAAATCAGAATCTCTTTTTATAAGGATATTTCTTTCTTTTGTTTTAAGAAGGCGAAAACGCGGTATGGCCTCCCTGTTTGGAATATAGTCTTTCCTTTTCGGAAGGCTCATGTTTTTTGCGAGAATGTTCACAACATACTCAGCAATAGCAGGGGCCGCTGTAAGGCCGGGAGATTTGATGCCGACTATATTTATAAATCCGTCACGGTCCTCCTTGATGTAAAAATCCCCCTCTTTTATCGTAGGCCTAAGCCCTGCAAACGCCGCAATCAACAGATCTTCATTGATTGAAGGTGCGAGTTTTTGTGCACCTTTCAACACCTCCTGTTTATGTTCTTTGGTGGTTGACCAGTCCTCTCTGTCAGTGATTTCATTTGAGGTTGGGCCTATCATAGTATTGCCATCAACAGTAGGTATTATTAATATGCCTTTGGTATGATTTTTGGGGACTGGGAAGATTATTCTCTTTGTTAGTCTGTCCGCATGCCTGTCAAGTATAAATTCCTCTCCTTTAAATGGGATTATTCTGGGGGCTTTTATGCCTGCCATCAATGAAATTTTATCGGCTGAAAGGCCTGCGGCATTTATAACGTAACGGGATTCATATTCTGCTTGAGATGTTTTAACTCTCCAGAGGTTGGGTATTTTTGTTATGGAAGTGACTTCATTATCGCAATATATGTTAACGCCATTGGATATGGCATTTTCCGCCATTGCATAAATAACCTCATAGGGATTAATGACCGCTGCGGTTGGGCCGAGGAGGGCACACTCTATCTCTTTTGAGAGCATAGGCTCATTTTTGTCAAGCCATTTTTCGTCTAAAATTTCAAGTCCTGGAATGTCAAGCCTTTCACCATTTTCCTTAATTTGCTCAATGCTCTCTCTTTCGCCTGGAAAGGCTACTACAAGTTCACCTGTAGGAATGAATGGAAAGTCAAGGAGCTTTGACATTTCCCTGTAAAGCTGGTTGCCCCGTACAGCAAATTTTCCCTTTAGAGAATTGTGGTCATCCTGAAATCCTGTGTGGATAATACCACTGTTGGATTTTGACACACCAAAGGAAAGCTCCGTCTCTTTTTCAAGAAGAGTAACATTAAACTGGTACTTGGCAAGCTCATATGCCATTGAAGCGCCTACAATTCCGCCGCCTATTATGATAAAATCAATCATCTACACCTATCAAAATATAATAACAATTCAGCCCGTTGAAAGTGTGGGCTTCCGGGGCATAGAAATGCCTATATAGACCTAATCTCTTGTTTCATAAATACAATATAGGATATGGCAAAGCAAATAAAGGTTATGGCTATAAGAGTAATAATATGAGGAATAACAATATTTATGCTCTGCAAAAGATTTAAAGGTCTGCTGAATCGCTCTGAAGAAAATTGTTCAATAGGTCCCATAAAGATTAATGATCTTGTTGTTTTTCTCGTAGGATCAATAATTATGGCGGTGGAATCATTATATAGCTGCATAGGGGAGGTGAGGGAAACGGCCCTTTGAATTTTTGCATGCTTCATTACAATTTCAGGATTTTCCTGCGTGTTTTGATTAAGTGGCACAAAGGCATTTGCCAAAACACTTGCGCCCATAGAAATAAAAAATGAGAAGAATATCCACACGGCCAAAGTGGCCAGTGCGGATGTGGCAATACTTCTAAAAACAATAGAAAAGAGTATGCTGATACCTAACCAGAAGGAGATGTAGAATACGCTAATTATGAGGTATATAAATATCCTCCACACCTCTTCTATGCCGGGCACAACTCCAATTAACGTTAACCCAAGGCCTGAAACTACAAAAAGAATGGATGTTAACATTATAACAATAGTAATTACGCCTGATAAAAATTTACCGTTAACTATGGCATCTCTGTAAATGGGCTGAGATGCTAATTTGCTTAATGTTCCATCACTCCTCTCCCTGTTAATAGAATCGAAACCCAATACCAGCCCTATAAGGGGTCCAAAAAAGGCAACAAACTGTACCAAGGAAAAAAGAGGGCCTGTGGAGGTAAAAAGCATTAAGAATATAAATTTTGGTTTTGCAATTCCTCCAAGTTCATCCCTGAGACTAACACCTACCATATAGGTTGTAATTAAACTAACCATGGCAATCAGTGCAAATAGAATGATAAACCTGTAACTACTGAAGTGATCTTCGAGTTCCTTTCTTACAATAGCGCCAATACCAGTCATGTTAGACCTCCTGAAAATATTTCATATATACATCATCTAATGAAATTTCCTTATTCTCAATACCCGATTTTTCCTTTGCAAGCTGTTCGATTGTCCCTGAGGCGATCATTTTTCCATTAATCATGATTCCTATTCTATCAGATATCTTTTGCACCTGTTTAAGGTCATGGGATGACAAGAGGACGGTTATATTTTTTTCCCTGCTTAGGGATTGAATATGCTGGATGATTCGGATAGTGCCATCTGGATCAAGTCCAAGCGTAGGCTCATCTAAAAAGACAATTTTTGGTTCCTTAATAAGAATTTCGGCAATTGCAAGGCGCTGCCTCATGCCCCTGGAATATACCCCGGTTATCTTATTTGCATCCTCCTTTAGTCCAACATTTTCCAACGCCTCTTCAATTTTTTTTGAGCTGACAGAATCAGGTATATTGTTCAGTCTTGCTAAAAACTGCAGGTTTTCTTTTGCATTCATATCACCATAGAAACCAATGTTTTCCGGTACATAGCCAACAGCCCTTTTTACCTTAATAGCCTCCCGTGTTGGATCATACCCAGCTACCCTGGCCCACCCCTTAGTAGGTTCAGTAAGACCGATAAGCATCAGCAGAGTTGTCGTTTTACCTGAACCATTTGGCCCAAGAAAGCCAAATATCTCACCTTCCTTAACACTGAAGGATAAGTTGTTGACAACAGTATGGTTAAGATAACTTTTAGTTAGCTCATGGGTTTCAATGACGGGCTTTTGATCCATAATGCCATTTACCTCCTGCCCAGAAAAATAAACAGGCCGAACAGGCTAATAATAACAAGGATGATAATCCCTATTCCAATCCAGGCCCATGCTGCAGACGCATTGACTGTAACCCTCATTTCAAGAGTGTCGGATGTTTTTTCGCCCTTAACGTTCAAACCTACTGCATAATCACCTACAAGGGCCTCCTGCGATGGAGTGATATTAACCTCAATCTGCTTTAGGCCGCCGGTCTCTAATTCGTCTATTTTTTCAGGATCGAATTCTACCTTCCAGTTTTCCGGTTTTACCGATAAGAAATCGATATTATGGATTGTTGCTGACCCATTGTTTTTAACATATATAGATATATTACCTGGTTTTCCCTGTTGTGTCTCAAGAGATAACAGCCCTGTAGGGGTTCCTGCGTCCAGTTTGTAGGTGCCGGTAATAATTACCTGCAGATTCGCAGTTGCTTTTGACTCTCCTGCGCTTATGACAACAGGGATAAAAAATTCTCCTGCATTGGAAAAATGGTTAGGTGTAACCTCTACATTAATGCTTTTGCTTTCATTATCTTTAAGCCTTAAACTTGATATATATTTGTCCTCATATGATGGCTTAAAATTGACCTGCCAATCTTTAGGGCCGTTAGCAGTAAGATTAAAGGTGCTTTCCTTATCGGTTTTATTTTTAACATCAAGAGAAAACTCAAATTTTGCATCATTTGACCCCCTTAGCACAGGGTAAGATGTTGTCAGTTCTATCGAACCTTTCTCTTTTTTTACCTCACGCATTGCAATCTTAAGTGTATGGGATGCAGACAGTTTGCCATCCTCAGTTTTTGCGTCTATCTTAAATTCATAGGACCCTGGTTTTGTATCTTTTTCAGATTCGGCAAAAAATTGAACATTTTTATCATCCCCCCCTGAGATATTTAAGGCCATAATAGAAAAATTGTATGTTTTAATTTTAGCCTTCCATCCAGAGGGAACAGAAGATATGCTGAAGAAAATATTTTCATCCCTTTTCCCTTTGTTTTTCACATTGATATCTACAGTAACATCATCACCCTTATTAATGATGACCTCGGGGTATTCAAATGCAATTGATATTCCCCTTTCCGGTCTTTTATCTTCTCCCTTTTCCTCTTTTGCAAGACTTTGGGAAAAAGAGGATATCCCAATGAACATGGTTAATAGAAGTGAAATGATAAAAAGGGCCTTTCTTAATAACATATTGATTCCCATGTATTCCTCCTGCGTCTTTGTTATATCAAAATTATATATTGATTATAGAGCATGTTTATATTGTAATATTATAAGCGAAAAAAAAATTTGCGTTGTTCATTTTGCTTGAAAATATGCCTGTTCAAATAAGTAAGGCATTTGGAATGCTAATTCTAAAAATATTAATTGTCAAGATATATGGTTTTGTAGAAAATTTTTTTTGAGGCTGGAAACTGAAAAAGGGCTCTTTAAGCACTTTAATAAATTGGTAACGTTCAAAAGTTGACAATATAGTAAAAAGTCTCGAAATGGTCATGCCGGACCACGTATCCAGTGCGGGGCAGGCCCGATCCGGAACCCAGAGCGTATTGAATTTACTGGATTCCGGCTTTCGCCGGAATGACGGAAAAGAGAATTTTTCGACTTTTTACGAGTCCATCGAAAGTTGAGTTCTATTTTTTAGGGTTTTCCTTTAATTTTTCAATCTCAGCATGCTTAATGATGACCGATGTAGTTGGTACATTTTGACGGCCGCCCTTGTTTGCAGTCGGGAGATTTTCTATTTTATCTACTACGTTCATACCTTCGATTACCTTGCCAAACACGCAATATCCCCAGCCTTTCATGTTTTTAGCTTTATGGTCCAGAAAGGCGTTATCCACAGTGTTAATAAAAAATTGGGCGGTAGCGGAATGGGGATCTCCTGTTCTGGCCATAGCAATAGTTCCGCGCAGGTTTTTGAGACCATTATCAGCCTCATTAGGTACAGGAGGCGTTACTTTTTTCTTTTCTAAATCAAGGGTTAATCCTCCACCTTGGATCATAAACCTCTTGATAATACGATGAAAAATAGTTTCATCATAAAAACCATCTCTGACATACCCAAGGAAATTTTCCACTGTTTTTGGTGACTTTTGCTGGTAAAACTCTAAGACTATTGTGCCATAATTGGTTTCCATGATAACACGGGGGCCGGCTTCTTTGGCCTCTGCAATTTGTATGCAGGAAAATAGGACTACTGCAAGTATAATAAAAATTTTTTTCAATTTTACCTCCTTAGATGAAAAGTAAATAATGCAGACCTCGTCATTCTCATTATACAAATGACTAAAGATCTTTATATCACGCGGGA
>CAYSWP010000034.1:0-12572 GCA_964434795.1 uncultured Desulfobacteraceae bacterium
TCATAAGTTGAAATTATACGCCTTTATAAAGTAGCTATTCAGACTTTCACAGCTACCTTCGTGGTTATTTTCATTTTATTGCTACACTACTATAGAGATCTTTTTTCACAATGACCCCGGACGTGACAACGCTGTCAATTACCTTTACTCCCCCTTTAACTACCACATTGTCCCATAAAACAGATCTTTTCACTGTAGCGCCCTTTTCAATAAAACATTCCTTCCCAATAACTACCCAATCATCCTCAATGGCAGCCAAATCTATATGGCAATTAGGGCCGATTGCCTTTTTATTAAGGGGTAAAAAATTAAAATTGGCCCCTATGTAATCTTGTACAGTGCCTATATCAATCCATCTGTGACCAGTGGCCAGATAACCCCTGACAGATTCCTTTTGGTTTATTAGCTCTTTGTAGCACTCCAAAATGTCATATTTTCTGTTTTTAGGGATATAATTTAGTGCATCGGGGCTTATTATATGAATACCGGTAAAGGCCAGGGCGTTTTCTAACGGCACACTTGGTCTTATGGATAGAATATTCATATACCTATCAACTTCTATTTGATTATACCTTGGATGATCATGAAGAACCATGGTTGCAAGATTGTTTTCCTTTTTATGGAATTCATAGACCTTTCTTAGATCAATATTAGTCAAGATATCACCATTGATAACGATAAATGGTTCTTTTCCCCAAAAACCCTCCGTATTCTTGATACCTCCTCCTGTGCCAAGGATATCCTTTTCGATTCTAATTTCAATCTTGCTGCAACTGTTATTCATGTATTTAAGATAATCGATTATCTGCCGGTGAAGATGATAGGCATTCATTATTATTTCATGCACCCCATAAGACCTGAGGTATGCTATTGTTCTATCTATCACAGGAATGTTGACAATAGGCATCAGGACCTTAGGGCATATGCGCGTTAACGGCATTAACCTTGTCCCCTTTCCAGCC
Source organism: uncultured Desulfobacteraceae bacterium (assembly GCA_964434795.1). Lineage (GTDB taxonomy): Bacteria > Desulfobacterota > DSM-4660 > Desulfatiglandales > B25-G16 > M55B121. The sequence continues at coordinate 963 of CAYSWP010000034.1, forward strand.
GCCAATATCATTGCCTTCATAATTTTTCCTTGTTGATTTAAGTTATCTATTATAGGCTATATGTAAACATTTTTCTCTGCCTGACTTTTATGCTTATATTAGTTGAATACAGCAAAACCAACAATAAAAATTTCATGGTACTGCAAGCCCATAACAGTAGCCTAAAAAAACTCTGAATCATGAACCCTGTGATAAATCCATTAGAATTAGATAAAAAGATAGGCCAACTATTTATAGGAGGTATGCCTGGCCCGGAATTGGATTATAATACCATTAAATTAATAAAAGACTATAATCTTGGCGGTATTATTTTATTCAAGAGAAATATCATAGACCCGGTTCAGCTTGCATGTCTATGTAGGGATATTCAGAATCTATCCATGGAGTATATCGGTATACCCCTATTTTTAGCAATTGATCAAGAGGGCGGAAGGGTGGCGAGACTAACGAAACCCTTTACCCAATTCCCGGGAAATTCAGCCATAGGGAGAGATCAAAGACCGGAAGACATGGCTGTTGACTTTGCCGGGACTACGGCTGTTGAAATGGCCCTGGTTGGGCTTAATATGGACATGGCCCCGGTTTTGGATGTTGCCCGACCAAAAATAGACCCTCACCTTGAAGGCAGATGTTTTTCTGAAAACCCCCAAGTGGTGACAATGCTGGGAAAGATAGTGATTAATGAACTTCAGCAAGGCGGCATAATGGCTGTAGCAAAGCATTTTCCAGGTCTTGGAAAAGCCGGCCTCGATCCGCACTTGCAGCTTCCAATAATAGCAGCAAATCAGGACGAAATGGAGTCTGTTCATTTGCCCCCTTTTGCAGGCGCCATAGAGGCCAATGTCTCGGCGATAATGAGCTCCCATGCGGTTTATCCCTCTTTGGATCAAAGTTTGCCCGCAACACTCTCGGCAAATATTATGTCAACGCTCTTGAGAAAAAAGATGGGATTCAGCGGCTTGATTATATCTGATGACCTGGAAATGGGTGCAATCGCAAGGTTGACAGGCGTTCCTGAAGGCGCAGCAAATGCCTTTGATGCAGGCATTGATCTTTTGCTTATTTGCAGCAAACAAGACTATCTACTTGAGAGTATTGCTATTATAAAAGACAGGTTGATAGAAGGTGATATTTCATACGAAAGGCTAAGAGGGTCACTAAAAAGGATTGGCAAGTACAAAAGTAAATTTCTTTTTTCTCACAAGATAGTATCCCTAAATTCAGTGAAGAGGTATTTTGAAAGAAAAAGGTAACTGTTCAATTAGTCAAAGGGCCAACAAAAGATAATTTCATAATCTTTGTGACTTAGAGGTTTAGTGGCTGAACTGTTAGGAAAGGAATAAAACAGGAAAAATATTTTCTCTTTTTCTTTTTGCAAAAATTGGATTATAATCCTCCACAATTATGCCAGGTGAGGTAGTAATGGAGCAAAATACAAATAATACAGAGCAAGGGCTTGTAAATGAGGTAGCAAAGCTGCGCCAAAGGGTTGCCGAATTAGAGGATGCCCGAAATCAACAAATCAGGGGAATTACCCCAGGGGAATATGAGAAAAATCAAGAATTGTATCGATCACTCGTAGATGAAGGCTTTGATGGTATATTCGTTCAGAAAAGCGACAGGATAATTTTTACCAACAGGCGTTTAAATGAAATGCTTGGCTACAAAGAAGGCGAGCTATTAGGTAAAAAACACTGGGTTGTATACCATCCGGAAGACCAAGGCCTGACAAGGCAGCGGGCTCGGGACCGTATGCTTGGAGAAAAGGTGACTTTCCAATATGAGGTAAGGCTGCAGCGGAAGGACAAGTCTTGGTTTTATGGGGAGATAAATGCCAAGGTCGTTAATCTTAACCATGAGCCGGGGATTCAGGTATGGATAAGGGACATTACAGATAGAAAACAGGCGGAAAAAGCACTACAGGAGAATGAGGGCCTGTTAAGCACTATGTTTAACAGTATTACAGATCCTATTCATATTGTTGACAGGGACTTTCGGGTAGTATTAACGAATAAGAACCTCCTTGATTTAAAGGGATATACCCAGGAGGAAATAAAAGGCAAGCATTGTTATGATGTCTACCAGGGACTAAACTCGCTTTGTGACGGATGTACGGTAAATAAGGCATTTAAGACAGGTAAACCATTTGCAGCAGAGAAGACCTTGCCTCTGGAGGATGGAACTGAACGCTATTTTGAGGTCTCCTCTTTTCCCATGTTTGATAGTAAGGGGGATTTATATCAGGCTATTGAGCTGACCCGTGACATCACTGATGAAAAAAATATGAAAAAGTCCCTCCTTGAAAGCGAGGCCCAAAAAAAGGCAATACTTGATGGTTCAATTGATAGAATAAGGCTTGTGGACAGGGATATGCGCATCATCTGGGCAAACAGAACAACCGCCCTTGAGACTAACGTACCGGCTGAAGAGCTGGTAGGCCATCAATGTTTTGAGATCTTTGTCGGAAGAGATACGCCATGCCAGGAGTGTCCTGCTGCAAAGGCCTTGAAATCTGGGAAAACAGAGCATACCATTATTCATCATGCTCAATCAAGAGATCTGAAGGGAGAAAGTTACTGGGATAGTTATGCCGTGCCTATAAAAGACAAGTCAGACAATGTTATACAGGTAATTCAACTTATAAGGAATATTACGGAATACAGGAAAGTTGAGAGTGCAAAAAGGGAGAGCGAAAAGAAATATCGGACACTGTTTGAAGACTCTATAGATGCAATATTTATTACTAAAAGAGAGGGCGAATTTATTGATGCAAATCCATCCTTTCTGAAGCTTTTTGGCTACAACCGGGGAGAAATAACAAAAATAAGCGTAAGGGATTTTTACGCTAATCCGGATGACCGCGATAGATATAAGAAAGAAATAGAAAAAAATGGTTCTGTCACGGGTTTTTCTGTTAAGCTTGTCAAGAAGGATGGGGAAGAAATTGACTGCCTGATCACTGCCTCGGTAAGGAGGGACGATAATGGAGCTGTTATCGGCTACCAGGGCATTATTCGAGATATTACAGAGAAAAAAAGGGCGGAGGAAGAAAAGGAACAACTCGAAAGCCAGCTCCTCCATGCCCAGAAGATGGAGGCTATCGGCACCCTTTCCGGTGGAATTGCCCACGACTTTAACAACATCCTCCAGGCAATTTCCGGTTATACCCAGATTCTAATGATGGGGAAAGAGCCGGATAATCCTGACTATACGAAATTGAAAGCCATTGAAAAATCCGCATTCCGGGCCAGTGATCTTACCTCGCAACTCTTGATATTCAGCAGGAAAGTGGAAACTAAACTCAGGCCGGTAGATCTTAACCAGGAGCTAATGCAGGTAGCTGAAATGCTTGGGCATACAATCCCAAAGATGATTGCCATTGAATTAAATCTTGGAAAGGATAGCAAGATCATAAATGCAGACAAGACCCAGATTGAACAGATTATCATGAATCTTGCGATTAATGCCAGGGATGCTATGCCGGACGGTGGAAAAGTGATTTTTGAGACAAAGAATGTATCCATTGATGAGGGGTACATGAAAACCCACTTGGGAGCAGTTCCCGGCAATTATGTGCTTCTCAGCGCTTCAGATACAGGCCGTGGCATAGATAAAGAGTCAGTTGAGCATATATTTGAACCCTTCTATACTACAAAAGAAAGGGGCAAGGGAACAGGTCTTGGTTTGGCAATGGTCTACGGAATTGTTAAAAGCCATAATGGATATATAATGTGTTACAGTGAAGAGGGTGAAGGCACTACATTCAAGATATATTTTCCTGTTATGGAAACAGAAACCGGAGTATTCCAGCATGAAGAAAAAATAATGGATATTAAGGGAGGTAATGAAACCCTTTTGATAGTGGATGATGAGGAAGATCTCAGGGAAGTCGGAAGGGAAATGATGACCAAATTTGGTTATACAGCCCTCACTGCCCCAGATGGAGAGGGGGCTTTGAAGATTTACCGCAAGAGAAAAAATGAAATAGACTTGATTATTATGGACCTTATTATGCCTGGCATGGGCGGAAAAAAATGTTTAGAAGAAATTCTCAAAATAGACCAAAATGCAAGAGTAATTATCGCCAGCGGCTATTCAGAAAGTGGACACGCCAAAGAGATTTTTAAGACAGGGGCAAAGGGCTTTATAAATAAACCTTATGATATTAACCAGATGTTAAAGATAATCCGTGAGGCCCTGGATTAATATTTTATACCTTCGATTATATCATGTGCTTTCAAGATGCCCATAAATAAAACCGGTAGTTTGGATTTTAAAAAGGCTTTTAAATCTGGAGATTTTTTAGATAAAATTGCCCTTACCCTTTCCGTGTGGTTCGGAACAGGACTTGTTCCAGGAATCCCAGGCACCATAGGCTCAATAGGGGCAGTGCCATTATATCTGCTGATGTCCCTTTTTGGGGTTAAATTTCAAGGCATTTTTGTTTTCATAACAACCATTGTGGCGATATGGGCCTCCCATAGAGGCGAACAGCTATTGTGCAGCAATGACCCAGGCCTTATTGTGATTGACGAGGTTTCAGGATTTTTGCTGACCGTTTTATTTATTCCCCTCACCTTGTTAAATCTTTTGGCAGGCCTTTTTCTTTTCAGGCTTTTTGATATTGTTAAACCCTATCCGATAAAAAAGATTGAGAAGCTTAGAGGCGGATTCGGAATTGTGTTTGACGATCTCTTGGCAGGTGTGTATGCGCATCTCTCCTTGCTTTTAATAATATATCTGTTAAAATCCACAGGATATCAGGTTTAACAATGCGTTTATATTTATTATAAGTATTATATAAGATGCTTAAAATATGAAGACGGAAATTATAGTAATAGGTAATGAATTAATCTCAGGTAAAACCAGAGACCTTAATGGATGGTATGCCTCAGGCCGTCTCTTGTCCAATGGCATTGAGGTAAGCGAGATTAGGACCGTAGGAGATAATTATAAGAGCCTATCTTCTGTTTTGAAGGCAGCAACGGAAAGGTCTGAATTCATTATTGTTACTGGCGGGCTGGGGCCAACAGAAGATGATTTAACTACTGAAACAGCGTCTAAAACATTTGGCAGGCCTCTTATCCTGTATAATGATATCTTAGATAACATAAGGGAGTTTACAAGAAAGTCAGGTCTGAACTCCTCTCCTTCTTTAGAAAAACTGGCATGGCTGCCGGAAGGCGCCAAAATTTTAGATCAAAAAAAGGAGATGTGCGGGTTTTCATTAACTGAGGGCAAAAGCCTCCTCTATTTTTTGCCCGGTGTGCCCGAACAGATGAGAGAATTATTGGATAAATCCGTCATTCCAGATATTTTCCGTGTATTTACTCCTAAAAATTTACTTCAACACCGGTTAATCAAGGTTTACGGATTACGGGAGGCCGATATTGCTGACGCCTTGAAGGGTCTTAGCGAGGAATGTCCTGGGATAATGTTTGGATTTTATCCGTCATTCCCTGAAAACCACATAAATATCACTGCCCGGGGAAATAAAGATATAGAAACTGAAAATATGCTAAACAGTGCGGAGAGAAAGGTTAAAGACATCCTGGGATCTTATGTCTTTTCATCTAACGATAAGTCAATGGAGGCCGTGGTTGGAGAGTTATTAAAAGGGCGTAAACAGACTTTATCTGTTGCTGAATCGTGCACAGGGGGCCTTATTGGCCACAGACTTACATCAGTCCCGGGAAGCTCTCTTTATTTTGAAAGGGGCGTAATTGTATACAGCAACCGGTCTAAGATAGAAATGCTTGGTGTAAGGCAAAATACCATTGACACATATGGTGCTGTCAGCTATCAAACGGCAAGGGAAATGGCTGAAGGTGTGAGAAGTATTTCGAAAACGGATATGGGACTTGCTGTAACAGGGATCGCCGGACCCTCTGGCGGGGAAAGGAATAAACCCGTTGGAACTGTCTTTATTGGACTGTCTGTAGGCGACGAAATATTTTCCAGCCAATATCTGTTTTCAGGGACAAGGGAAAGGGTAAAAACTAATACCTCTGAGATGGCCCTTGACTGGATAAGGAGATATGTATATGGGTATCCGTTCATTCCTGGCATTTGAGCTTGCCCCTGACATTAAAAAGCAAATAGAAACAATATCCAAGGAATTAAAAAAATCAAATCTCCCTGTAAGGTGGGTTAAACCGGAAAATATCCACCTTACTCTAATCTTTCTTGGCGATGTAGAGGAAAATTTAATAGAAGATATCAAGACAAAGGTCAACGAGGTAGTCAGGGAGATGGAGTCATTTAAGATCAGGCTCAAGGGTGTAGGTGTATTTCCCAGCCTAAAAAGACCACGGGTAGTCTGGGTGGGACTTGGCGGAGATATTGACAGGTTGTCGGATTTAAGGGATAATCTCCAATCAAAATTAAATGCGCTGGGTTTTATTCCTGAAAGAAGACCATTTAAACCACACTTGACCCTTGGCCGATTTAAGGGACGAACAAAAGGGGAGCATGGGCTAAAGAATATCCTTGAAAGATATTATGAGACTAAAAGTGATGTTTGCTGCCTTAAAGAGTTTATCCTTTTTAAAAGCGACCTTAAAACTAACGGCGCAGAATATACAAAAATTTTCACATGGACATTAGGCGCTTAGAAACAGCGCCATGTTATTTACGGTGTTATCCCATATAATTTTTTATAATTGGCAGAATATATTTCGAAATCTCTAATTTCGAGTTTCCAGTTTCAAATTTCAATTTTCAGGAGCTAAACAACTACAACCAATCTTAAATACCGCCAAACGTATGGCGGATAGGCTTCAATTTTGTTCCGGCCAGCCCGGGTTAGGAGAATTTTATGACAAAAGAATTAGAAAAAGACAGGTCAGTAGACCTTGCTATTTCGCAGATTGAAAAACAGTATGGAAAGGGCGCTATAATAAAGATGGGACAGAAAGGGGCTATAATAGATATTCTTGTAATATCAACGGGCTCACTCTCCCTGGATTATGCCCTTGGTGTTGGTGGCGTTCCAAGGGGAAGGGTTATAGAAATTTATGGACCGGAATCATCCGGAAAAACTACCCTGGCACTTCATATAATTGCAGAGGCCCAGGCCAAAGATGGAATTGCGGCATTTATAGATGCCGAACATGCCCTTGACATTGTTTATGCCAAGCGACTTGGGGTTAACGTGGATAAGCTTCTTGTGTCCCAACCGGACACAGGAGAGCAGGCCCTGGATATAGCCGAGATACTTGTTAGGAGTAGCGCAATAGATGTTCTGGTCATTGATTCAGTTGCAGCCCTTGTGCCAAGGGCGGAGATAGAAGGCGAAATGGGTGATCAGCAAGTAGGATTACAGGCGAGATTGATGTCCAAGGCATTGAGGAAATTAACCGGCTCAATCAATAAGTCCATGACAAGCGTTATATTTATTAATCAAATAAGGATGAAGATAGGGGTAATGTTTGGAAACCCTGAGACTACCACCGGCGGAAATGCATTGAAGTTTTATGCTACTCAACGCCTTGAAATTCGTAGGATAGCATCCATAAATGAGGGAGATAAGGCAGTAGGCAATAGAACAAGGGTTAAGGTGGTTAAAAATAAGATTGCCGCCCCCTTCAGGACTGCGGAGTTTGATATTATGTATGGCACAGGAATTTCGAAGGAGGGAGACCTTTTAGACCTTGGAGTTTCCTATGATATAATCGAAAAAAGCGGCTCCTGGTATTCATTTAATGATGAAAGAATTGGCCAGGGCAGGGAAAAAGTTAGGAATTTTCTGGCGCAAAACAGTGATATAATGGAAGATATATCCAGCAGGGTCAAGGAGAAACTTGGCATTGACAAAAAAGAAGAAATTCAATTAGAAGAAAAATCTTAACTACACAGGTATATTGCCACAAAGACACTAAGCCACAAAGATTATTGAATTATTACATTAATGGGCCTTCTTGAAATATGGCGTGCTTATATTATTGAGAAAACCCGGCCATCTATGTATTGTTTTATTAATATCAGTCTTTTCTTCGTGACTTAGTGGCTGAATAGATGAGAAAAATCTTAAATTAAACGAGGATATGTTTTTATATGGATAGCAGATCAATAAGAAAAAAATTTATACAGTACTTTAAGGATCGTGGTCATGAAGTAGTAAAAAGCTCATCTTTGATTCCAAAGGATGACCCGTCTCTCTTATTTACAAATGCCGGCATGGTTCCGTTTAAGAACCTATATCTTGGCATTGAAAAAAGGGCATACACAAGGGCGGTAAGCTCACAGAAGTGTGTCAGGGCAGGGGGAAAACATAATGATCTTGAACAGGTAGGGTTTACCAACCGGCATCATACCTTTTTTGAAATGCTCGGTAATTTTTCATTCGGCGATTACTTTAAGAAAGAGGCCATTGAGATGGCGTGGGACCTGTTGACCGATGGTTACGGCTTGTCACCTGAAAAACTTTGGGTATCCATATATAAAGATGATAACGATGCATATGAAATATGGAACGGAAACATTGGAGTGGCTGATAATAGAATAGTCAGGCTTGGGGAAAAGGATAATTTTTGGTCTATGGGTGAAACCGGCCCATGCGGCCCATGCTCGGAGATTTATATAGACCAGGGACCTGATGTAGGTTGCGGCGAACCAACCTGCAAGGTAGGTTGTGAATGTGATAGATACTTAGAGATATGGAACCTGGTATTTACCCAGTATGATAGGCAGCCGGACGGTAGCCTTATCCCCCTGCCAAAGCCAAACATAGATACAGGCATGGGGCTGGAGAGATTGTCTGCAATTCTCCAGGGGGTTTACTCAAACTATGATTCAGACCTTTTCTCCGATATTATAAATCTTACAGAGGAACTGGCGGAAATAAAATACGGCCAGGATAAAAAACTTGATACTTCCTTTAAGGTAATAGCAGATCACAGCCGGGCCGCTGCATTTTTAATAGTAGACGGGATTATGCCTTCAAACGAGGGCAGGGGGTATGTGCTAAGGAGAATAATAAGGCGTGCCGTACGGTATGGGCAAATCCTCGGCATGAAGGGTCCTTTTCTTCATCGTTTGACTGATAAGGTTATTGATGTGATGGGGCCGGATTATCAAGAACTAAGCCAGTCAAGGAGATTTATTGATGAGGTGGTAATTAATGAGGAAAAAAGATTTGCCGACACACTTTTCCACGGCATTTCCCTTTTGAGGGAAGAAATAGAGGAATTGCACGGAAAGAATAAATCTATTATCCCCGGAGAACTGGTTTTCAGGCTCTATGATACCTTTGGTTTTCCCTCAGATCTGGTAGAAGATATAGCCAGAGAGGAAGGCATCACCGTAGATATTGACGGCTTTAACAAGGCCATGGCCGAACAAAGGGCAATATCACAAAAAAGCTGGAAAGGCAGTGGAGAAGAAGAAATACCCGAGATCTATAGAAGGCTGGATTCTCGGGGCATAGAATGTAAGTTTCTGGGATACGAAACATTGCGCACAGAGGCAAGCATTGCAGGCATCTTGAAGGCGGAAGGAATGAATGGAGGAGAAATCAAGGAAGTAAATTCGGCCCATGAAGGAGATAAAATAGAGATTATTCTTGATCAGAGCCCTTTTTATGGGGAATCCGGAGGCCAGGCTGGAGATACCGGATGGATAAGCAACGAAAACGTCAGAATTGAGATTGTTAACACGCTCAGATATCCGGCAAACCTGATTGTTCACATTGGGAAAATTGTTGGGGGAGATATATCTACAGGTGATAGTGTTTTTGCATCTGTAGATGAGGCGAGAAGAAAAAATACCACTCACAACCACACAGCGACACATCTTCTTCAGGCGGCATTAAGAGAAATTCTCGGCGAACATATTAAACAAGCGGGCTCTTACGTTGGCCCTGAAAGGATGAGATTCGATTTTACACACTATGCCCAAATATCTCTTGATAGGCTAAAAGAGATTGAAATGCTTGTGAATCGTAATATCCAAAAAAACTATTCAATAACAACAGAGATAATGTCCAGGGACGATGCCTTTAAGCTTGAGGCCATTGCCCTGTTTGAAGAAAGATATGGTGACAATGTCCGTGTTGTGTCTATTGGAGATAATGTCAGCAGGGAACTCTGCGGAGGCACACACGTTAACTTAACAGGAGACATAGGGCTTTTCATGCTTGCAAGTGAAGGCGCTGTATCATCCGGAATTAGAAGGATTGAGGCATTCACTGGAGAAGGAGCTGTAAAGGAAATGCAAAAAGAGTTGCACAGGCTTAAGGATGTATCCAATTTTCTGAAAACATCTCCTGACAACCTGCTGTTTAAGGCTGAGCAAATCATTAAGGATCAAAAGGAAAAAGACCGAGAGATAGAATCCCTTAAGGCAAAGCTGGCAGCCAAACAATCTGAAGAATTACTTAACACTGCCAGGGCTGTAAACGATATAAAGGTTATCAGCCAGGAGGTTAATACGTCCAGCCCAAAGGACATGAGGGAGTTCGGGGACTATTTAAGGGATAAGCTTAAGTCTGGGATAATCGTGCTTGGGGCCAGGGGTAATGGAAAAGTGTTTTTGTTGTGCCGGGTTACGGCTGATCTGACCGATAGATTCCACGCCGGGAATATTATCAAAGAGCTGACAGGGCTTGTTGGCGGAAAAGGAGGAGGCAGAAAAGATATGGCAGAAGGTGGCGGGACAAAGGAATCTGAATTAAAGAATGCCCTGTCTAAGGTTTACGCAATTGTTGATGTGTAACCGGAGGCTTTCTCGGCGCAAAGTTTTCCGACTAATAAACTTTATCTGTTTTTAGAATTATGCCTGTTCATGTTTTTAAATGTGGCTATGCTAACACCTATTTAATAGAAGATGGTGATTTTTTTGCCGCCGTTGATGTGGGAACATTTGCTGCCGCTGAAAAAATATATGAGTATCTCCGCAGCAGATCAGCAGATACCTCTTCGTTGCGGATGGTAACTGCCACACACTTCCATATTGATCATATTGGTGGGGTATCAAAGCTTATCAGGCTTTTCCCTGAGGCAAGGGCATTTTTTTATGTAAAGGTTGGCGATTATATAATAAGAAAAGACAAAATATGTCTGTTTTCTTTTTTCAACTGGATAAAAGAGCTTCTGCCAATATTGAATGCCTGTGATAATCATAGGAACAATATGCCTGCCGCCATGAAGAGTGACTGGGCAGCAATTCCTGTTCCCCTTTTAAGAAAACATCTTTTATCTCTTCATAAGGTATACTGCACATTAGATGAAGGTCCCATGCCATATCTTGCGAACTGGAAATTGATAAAAACCCCAGGGCATACGAATGATAGTATTTGCCTTTATAACAGGAGGGAGCATGCCCTCATCACTGGGGACACTATCCTTAACATGGAGGGCAGTGGTGAGCTTAATAAATTCTGTTGTGATTGTGACAGCATAAAATTATCTTTCCAGGTGTTATCCGGTCTAAAGATTAAGAAAATTTATCCTGGTCATGGAGATCCCCTGCTCGGTATTGATGGAATAGGCGATGTTTTGAAATAAAAGCGAGAATTATTTGGTAATTGTTTACCGCTGAGTTTGACGAGAAAGCATAGATAAGAGCTTTATAAAGACATTTCGTAACCGTTCACAGGTTCAAGGTTTCCCG
>CAYSWP010000035.1:0-12535 GCA_964434795.1 uncultured Desulfobacteraceae bacterium
TCCGCCAGGCCCAAAAGATGGAGGCCATCGGCACCCTGGCCGGAGGCATTGCCCACGATTTCAACAATGTCCTCTACGCAATTATAGGGTACACGGAATTATCCATGGGCGCCGTGCCTGAAGGCAGCAAGGCCCGGAGCAACCTTCACGAAGTGCTTAAAGCAGCAGATCGAGCCACAGACATGATTCAGCAGATTCTCACCTTCAGCCGGAAGACTGAAAAGGAGAAGAAACCGACCAACGTTCAATCTGTCTTAAAAGAGGCGGTGAAATTGATAAGAACCTCCCTGCCTTCTACCATTGAAATCCGCCAGGATATTGATGCGGATTGTGACCCGGTCATGGCTGATCCGACCCAGATCCACGAGATAATCATGAACCTTGGCACCAATTCCTATCATGCAATGCGTGATAAGGGAGGCGTCCTTGGGATTACTCTCAGGCAAGAGGAAATCGGTTCCGATGATTCAAAATACGATCTTGATCTTCACCCCGGACCATATCTCAAACTCATTGTTGAAGATACCGGCCATGGTATTGCCGGCAATGTTATGGGAAGAATATTTGATCCCTACTTCACCACAAAGGGCGTTGGTGAGGGAACGGGAATGGGGCTTTCGGTTGTACACGGGATTGTCAAGGACCATGGCGGGGATATTAGAGTATATAGTGAGCCCGGAAAAGGAACCGCATTTCATGTCTATTTACCCGTGATTGAAACCGGTACTGTTGAACGGAAAATCATATCCGCAGGACCGGCTCCAACCGGTACGGAACGTATCCTGTTTGTAGATGATGAAGAAACAATTGTTTATATGACGCAACAAATATTAGAGAGTCTCGGCTATCATGTAACACCCCGTACCAGCAGTGTGGAAGCATTGGAGGCATTCAGGGCAAGGCCGGATGAATTTGATCTGGTAATCACCGACATGACCATGCCGAATATGACCGGCGCTGAATTAGCCCCCAGACTTTTAGAGATCAGGTCCGATATTCCCATTATCCTTTGTACAGGATTCAGTGAGATAATGGACGAAAACAAGGCTAAAGCCATAGGAATTCGGGAATATGTCATGAAACCCATTGTCAGAGACGAGATTGCCAGGAAAATAAGGAAGGTGATGGGGGGGTGAAACTGGAAACTGGAAATTTGAAACTTGTCGGAGCAGAGCGGAGATCCCGTCTGGAGCAAAGAGGAAGCGGGAAAACTGGAAACTGGGAGGTTAAGTACCTTTTGAACGAAAAGATCTTTCAGGGGAGGTTCGGGCACTTATAGTAATCTATTTATTGAGCAGGTACGGATTTCTGTTAAATTCGCCCCTCAAGCCATCTTTCTCAGATTCATGTATTGTCACCCCAAGGATCATTTTTAAGAGCTTAATTTAGTTTAGCATTTCAACAAGATACGAAACTTGATTTTGTCATTTCAGAGGTGTATTATTATAAAATATGGTTGAATACCAATATTACCAAACGGCGCATTTCATGATAGAGGAAAAATATCTTATCGTTGTTATGTGAACGGACAATAAATACGAGATCAGGAGGTTCGATATGCTTGAAATTCATAAAAGCATTGTTGTTGATGAAAATCAGAAACCGATAGCTGTTCAGATTCCGTTCGAGCAATTTGAACGTATGGAGGAGGTGATTGAAAACTACGGATTGGCAAAACTGATGGATGAGGTCGCCGATGATGAACAGCTTTCTGTACAGGAGGCTAAACAGTTCTATGGAGCTTTGAAACGAGATGTGGAAAGTTGAATACAGAAAGCGCTTTCTGAAAGAGCTTTCCAAACTCCCTGCGGGTGTCCAGGCTCAGGCTGAGAAGGTCGTCTTTGAAACGCTCATATGTGAAAATCCCTACGATCTTGAATACCTTGAGCAAATGAGGGGATTTCCTGGGAAATACAAGGTCCGCATTGGACATTATAGGATTGGTCTGACGATAGATAAACAGAAGAAAGAGATAGTCTGTAACCGAATTACCCATCGGAAGGACATTTACCGGTTTTTCCCATAGGTGAATCGCATGCTCTTTCGGGGGGATCTAAAACCCGTGTTTTCTGAAGAGCGGTTTTTTATGATAACTATGAAAATACGAACTTTATGAGGAAGGTGGCCAGATTAGGAGGTCGTCAAAAGGAGTTGCCTCCACTATTGTAGAAGGCTATGGAAGAAGAAAATATAAGAACGATTTTACAAAGTTTCGACCTGTGCGGTTAGCCATTAGTATTAAAAAAGGGTAGAAATGAGAGATTTTAGAGAACTTAATCAACAGATCAATGAGGTAAAGAGGACATTGAACAGTTTTATCCAAAAGCTAATCCCGCCTATCTTTGGCGGGACTAAAAGCTACCCGCACAGCTTGCAAAGTTTCTGGTTTACGCTCAAGCATCATGCGATGAAACAGAAGTTCATCTGAATTACATACACGACTCTGTATACATCAGCAATGAGATATATGATGAACTCAGGGAGGAGAATGACAAACTTGGAAAAAAGATTAATAAATTCATACAATATGTTCAAACCAAATGGAAATATTAACACCGAGCACCCAGCAACCAGCAACGAGTAGTCAGCAAGCAGCAACGAGGAACGAGGAACGAGAAAATGGCACGCATTCTTATCATAGATGATGATGTTCAAATACTGGATATGCTCAGACAGACTTTAGAGCGAGAGGGGTTTGAGGTAGTGGACGCTCCTAATGGCGAAGAGGGGATAAGGCTTTATCGCGAAGACCCAGCCGATCTGATCATCACAGACATCATTATGCCGGAGAAGGAAGGTATCGAGACGATTATGGAACTCAAACGAGACTTTCCGGATGTGAAAATCATTGCCATTTCCGGAGGTGGCCGAGTCGATCCCGAGGAATATTTATATATGGCCGAAAAGTTAGGCGCTAAACGTACATTCGCCAAACCTGTTGAACGAGAAGATCTTTTAAAGGCGATTCAGGAACTCATAGGGTAATCTTGTAACACAACAGACCGGTCTCGTTTTAGTCTTCCTCTTCACACCCGTTATTTCTTTCTTTTCGGTTCACGGTCAGCATATGCTGATCCGCACCAGTCACTTTACGAGCCGGAGGCCCATCAGGTTCAAGACGAATGTGTTTTAGGCGAGATATTTGTACTGTGGCTCTGCTTCTCAAGTTATCGTCTTTAGCCGATAGTAGTTGACTCTTTTCTGTATGGCACGGAACAACAGGTTTTTTGGAAAAGTGGTTTTAATCCGAGGTTTATGGCTGTTTCGACAGTCTTATCAGACCAGATGGCCATTCTTGTAGCCCCTGCGTAAATAGACATCTCTTCCATTAATTGCCCTTCCATGTTTCGTGGCCTCTCGCAACCAAGCGATATGGGGACACGGGGCATTATCAAACGGGCGGAAGCAATCAGTCGGGCGATCTCAATAGGCAAGGGGGGTGAAACGTTTGACATTGGTGTCCCTTTTAATGGTGTAAGCACAACAATAACAACCGCATCAGGATTGTAATCCTTAATAATCCTAAGCGCCTTATATTCACCTTGGATTTTGCCGTACATCAGCCCGGAAACAATATGGGGCACAACACTAATGCCTGCTTTAAAGAGATTGTCCAGAGATGTTGTTACCTGATGGAGTCCTTCAAGATGATAAATTTCTCTTGCAGTCTTTTCATCGCCCATTACATCTATCAGGGCCTGATCTACGCCGGCTTCTTTTAGGCCTACAGCCTGCTTAGAATCAACGAATCCACTGTGTACGGAAATAAATAGATTAGTTTCAGATTTTATTTTACGTATTGTTGAAAAGAATTTATCCCACGGCAATTTTCCTTCAAGATCAGAACCCCCGCTTAAAAGAACCCCTATCCGGCCTGAATTTGCTAAATTGAGACATTTGTTTAAAAGAACCTTCGGGTCAACTGCCTTAATCATAGGCTTAAGGAGCATGCCTTTGCAATGCTCACACAACAACCGGCAACTATTCCCGGTTAATGAAATAGCAGGATACAGTCCTCTCATGCTCCCGTACCTTATCATGCCTGGAAGATAGAAGGTAAAAGAGTCACCATGATGTTTTCTGGCGATATTCCACGCCTCTCTAAAAAAATCCCTGTCTATTTCCTGTATAATGCTGTTTATATCTTTTATCTTTTGTGCCATTTTACCTTGACAGAATTGCTCTTTTGTTAATACTTCTTAATAGAATAGTTTATCTCAATTGTCTATAATACATTATTTTAATAAGGAGGAATATTATGAGAATATTTTTTAATTGGCTAAAGCTTGCCTTTCCCTTGTTTTTTGCCCTATTTGTTTCATGTGCCACTATCCCAACCCTTGATGTAACGTACAAAATTATGCCAAAATCAAATATATTAGAGGGCAACGAGGTGTTTTTCCAGTTTGTGGACAAAAGGACTGACAAGGAGATTATAGGAAAGGGTGCAAGAAAACTGTATGAAAACTATTCAGGAAATATTAACTTTATCCTTTCAAAAGAGGGGAGCGGGGAATATCTTGCTGGAATTTATGACATAGAGTCTCTTTTTAGAAAAGCCTTTGCCTTCAGCCTGGAAAATAATGGTCTAAAATTATTAGATAAGTCAAGTCCGGACGCATCGGAGTTGATCATTAAGCTGAATAAATTTATCCTTGATTTGGAGGGACGACAATGGATTGCAGCCATATCCTACGATGCCGAGTTTATTAAAAATGCAGAAACAGTAGTGAGAAAGTTCAAGGGGGAAGGGCAGAAATTTAGAATATCGGGATTAAATCAGGCCCATATGGTTGTCAGCGAGGTATTTACAGACATGATTAATCAGCTTGATATAAAGTCATTGTTTGCCCGGGGCATTCAATAGAAGCCTATAGTAACAGTTAACATTTTGCGAAATCATTAAACGCTTAAAAATGGCAGTATTTTTAGTGACAAGTAGCTTTTGGAATTTTTGGTAATATCTTATGCTGGATTTAGACAATGTAAAGAAAATAGGACGTTTTGAGATTTTAGGGAAACTGGGGCATGGAAGCCAGGGTTATGTTTATCTCGGAAAGGATCCATACATTGAACGTAATGTAGCAATAAAGATCTACCGCCCTCCACAAGGCAGCAACCCTGATGAATTTAAAAAATACCAGAAGAGTTTTTTTACAGAGGCACAATCGGCAGGGAAGCTTATTCACAACAATATTGTAACCATTTATGATGCTGATCTTCATCAGGATCTTTGCTACATTACAATGGAATATATAGATGGTCCTATGTTAGAGAAATTCTGCAGCCTCGATAATTTATTGCCCTTGGAAAAGGTGTTGAAGATCGTATTCAGCGTATGCAAAGGTCTCGAATATGCCCATGAGCACGGGGTAATTCACCGTGACATAAAACCGTCTAATATTATATTAAGCTCTGCAGGCCATGTGAAGATAACGGATTTTAGTATTGCATACATTAAAAAAGGTGAATCAACTCTTGTTAAGGGCTTATTCGGTTCACCAAGTTACATGTCTCCGGAACAGGTTAGGGAGGATTTAATCACAGAGAAAAGTGACCTGTTTTCTCTTGGCGCGGTATTTTATGAACTTTTAACCGGAAAAAAGGCCTTTGAAGGAGAAAACGAATATTCTATTATGTACAAAATTGTTAATGAAAAACACCCAAGCATTGCAGAATCAAGGCCGGAACTGCCAAAAAATTTAGATAATATTCTTGATAAGGCCTTAGCAAAGGACCTTGCTGAGCGTTATCAGAGCAGCATGGAGTTTGCATATGATCTGAGATTGATGCTCCAAGTGCTTGAAGGTGGCGAAAAAGAAACCCATAACAGCGAGCTGCTCACATATATACAAGATTTACCCTTTTTTAAAGATTTTACAGAGGAACAGATAAACGAAATCCTTTCTGCAAGCAATTTAATAAAGATAGATGAGGGCAAGACTATTATTGAGGAAGGAAAGATAGATGATTCCTTTTATATTTTAATCAGCGGCCAAGTGACAGTGCTAAAGGGCGACAGGCATGTTGCTGTTTTACAAAGAGGCGAATGCTTTGGAGAGATGGCATATTTAACCGGGGAGGCACGCTCAGCAACAATTACCTCGCAAAATAAATGTATTTTACTTAAGTCCAGCTCTACTCTTTTAAACAGGTTATCCGAGTCCATTCAGCTTATCTTTTTCAAGAACTTTACAAAGGCTATAATTTCCCGACTATCAAAAAATACCTGAGCAGACGCAACTGATCAGATATATAGGTTGTAGACAATGATGTTTATTTATAATGTTTGAAATTAAGGATTTATGTTATAATAATGTCTATCGAATTTGAATGGGATCAGAACAAGGCGGCTTCCAATTTCTTAAAACATGGAGTCTCATTTGATGAAGCAAAATCTGTATTTGATGACCCAGTCTATGTTGATTTCTATGATCCGGATCATTCCTATAATGAACATCGATATATCATTATTGGACATTCAGTGAAAAACCGTTTGCTGATTGTTGCATATGCAGAAAGAAAAAATAAAATTTGTTTGATTAGCGCAAGAGAAGCTACTCGAAGGGAGAAAAAAGTTTATGAAGAAGGATAATGTAAAAATGGAAGATGAGCTTCGGCCGGAATATGACTTAACGAGCTTAAAAGTAAGGAAGGTTGGCCCTGAGCGGAAGAGTTTTTATGGAACTACAGTACGTTTAGAGAAAGATGTAGCAAAGGTGTTCCCAGACTCTGGATCAGTAAATGAAGCTTTGCGATTTCTAATTCGAATTACCCAAAAAAACAAGCCATGAGTGACTTGTCTATTTACCTCAATCCTACTTATTATATTGATTATGATTCTCCATTAGTGAAGGAAAAGGCAGCAGAATTTTCATCATCCTATCCTGAAGAAAAGGCCAGGGCTATTTTTTATTTTGTCAGGGACAGGGTTATATACACACCCTATTCACCGTTTTATCTTCCTGAACATTACAAGGCGAGCGCGATCCTTAAAAGAGGATCAGGCTATTGCGTTCAAAAGGCCATTTTGTTAACTGCGCTGGCCCGGGCAAACAATATACCCGCGCGACTTGTCTTTGCCAATATCAAAAATTATCTAATCCCTGAAAAATTATTAAAAATGATGGAGACGAATATCTTCGTCTTTCACGGGTACAACGAGCTTTATATTAATGGTAGATGGGTTAAGATTACCCCTACCTTTGATAAAGGAATGTGTAAAAAGTTACACCTGCGGCCGGTAGAATTTGATGGTCAAAATAACGCCACATTTCATACCCATGATTTAAACGGCCAAAAACACATAAAATACATTAAAGATTATGGGTATTTTGCAGACCTTCCATTTGAAAAAATGATGAGCAGCTTTAGGCAGCATTACACAAAGGACATGCTTAAGAGGTGGAAGGATGCGGTCATAGATAGACAAAATGGATAATATCAATGAAAAAAATCTTTTTTGAAAGCCTCGGATGTGCAAAAAATCTTGTTGACAGTGAATATATGCTTGGTCTTATTAAGGAGGAGGGACATGAGCTGACAGATGATCCCTTGCATGCGGATATAGCTGTTGTGAATACCTGCGCCTTTATAAGGCCGGCCGTTGAAGAGAGCATAGATGCAATACTCGAACTTGTGACCATGAAAGAAAAAGGCCGTTTAAAATACATTTTGGTTGCAGGCTGTCTGGTTCAGAGATATGGTTATAAGTTGCTAAGGGAAATTCCGGAGGTAGACTGCTGGCTTGGCACAGGCCAGATTTTCAGGATAGGTGAAATTCTGAGGAATAAGAAGGGTGCTTTGCCGCTCATCTTTATTGACAGGCCGCAATTTTTAGCAGACCATAATGCTCCCAGGGTCCAGACAACGCCATTCTATTCTTCCTACCTTAAAATTGCTGAAGGATGTTCCCACCACTGTTCCTTTTGCATTATACCTTCCTTGAGGGGTCCCTATAGGAGCAGAACCTTGGTTTCTCTCCATGCTGAGGCAAAGAAAATGGTTGAAAAGGGGGTAAAAGAGATTAATCTCATCGCCCAGGATACAACATGGTATGGCCATGATCTTAATCCGCCTTGTGGTCTTGAAGACATCTTAGAAAAACTTCTTACAATACATGGTCTGAAATGGCTCAGAATCCTCTATGCATATCCATATCTGTTGACTGAAAGGGTCATTGAGCTTATCAATTCCGAGGAAGTGATTTGTCCCTATATTGACGTGCCCTTACAACATATAGACCAGGACATACTTAAGGCCATGGGCCGCCCCTTAGGCTCAGAATCCATGCCTCAATTAATTGAAAAAATAAGGAGCAAGTCAAGAAATATAGCCTTAAGGACCACCATAATGGTGGGATTTCCCGGCGAGAGCGAGGAAAAATTCCAGGATCTCTGCAATTTTATCAGGGAGGCCCAGTTTGATCGTTTAGGTGTTTTCACATTTAACCCGGAAAAGGGAAGCCGGGCATTTAGGCTTAAAAATAGAGTACCACTTGAGGTAGCAGAAAAAAGGGCAAATGAGATAATGGGGATTCAGGCGGATATAAGCAAAGCGCGTAATAAAAAGTTGATTGGGGAAACACTAAAGGTGCTTGTCGAGGGGCTCCATCCTGAGACCGATTTATTGTTAGCAGGAAGAACAAATACCATGGCACCGGAGGTTGATGGTCAGGTTATAATCAATGAAGGCGTTGCAGAAGTTGGGCAGATCGTGCCCGTTAAGATACATGAGGCACACACCTACGACTTAGTCGGCAGCATTAATTCTGATAAAATTTGAGTTGAATGAGGCGGGGTTTATCAAAAATAGGGATGAATTATAAACGGTTTTCTATGTCTGTAGTTTAATCTGCCAATTCAAAAGCGAGTAAATCTTCTAAAGGCTTAGATTTTTTAACTACCACATTTATTTCTTGCCCTAACTGCAGCTCCTGGCCGGTTACTGCTGGGATATCAGAAATAAAAATAAAATCTGTTAGAATTATTAAGTACTTATATCTTAATTTCTGAAAAACAATAGCCTTGAAGGTATCGTTTATTCGTTTCGAAAGATATTTCAAAAGCCAGTACCTGACCCTGTTTCTTTTGATGAGAAAAATATCTTTTAATGTTTGCTGCGTCAGCATACTGAACTCTTTCAGTCTGGCCTCGTTGTAAACAGGCCTCTTGTTAAATAAGGCGGCATGCAGTTGTCTTTGCACAACCATATCCGTGTATCTTCTTAATGGTGATGTCGCATTTGTGTATGCATCAACTCCAAGCCCACTATGAGGTAGCGGTGCTGTGTTAACTAAAAGAGGGCGAAGCTTTCTTCTTTGCCGAAAAACATAATAAATGTAGTCAAATTCATCAGTGGATAGCCTCTCCTGAGGCTTTTCCTGGCTTCTGTAGAGGATTGGAAGACCTATTTCAGAGGCAAACTTTGCGGCCAGACGATTATAGAGTATCATGGATTCTGCTACAATAAATCTGGAAGGTGTATCTTGCTCCACAAGATTAATGTCAATTCCTGAGTTATTGGAAAATTGGAAATTGATCTCCGGAAGGGGAATAAGCAGCGCCCCCTTTTCCTCCCTGTTTTTTTTTAGTGCATTGGCTAATTGATATAGTTTTGAAAAAATTGGCTGATTTTTATATACGGCATTTACCTCATCGTATGTATACTGTTTCTTAACCCGAATAATGGTAGGTACAAAGCGGTAATTTTTGAGTTCCAGGTTTTTGTCAAAATCTGCAAACAGGGATATTGCCGGCCTGTCAGCGCCCTGCACCAGGCTTAATGCACCGTGAGAAAGATCGGCTGGAAGCATGGGGATCTGCCTTTCCGGGAGGTATACAGTGCTTGCCCTGATCGAGGCCTCTATGTCTAAGGGCCCGTCAACCTGAATATATGGGTTTATATCAGTAATGTGAACACCAAGGCTGTACCCTTCTTTATTAGGCTGAAAACTTAATGCATCATCAAAATCCTTGGTGAACGGTCCGTCAATGGTAAAGACTTCGGAGTTTGTTATGTCTTCCCGGCCAAAGGCGTCTATATCTTTTTTTGCCACTTCAGAGGCCTCTAAGAGTGCAGGCTCATCAAAGTCGATCCTTATCTTAAATCTATAGAGATCTAAATTTTCGTCTTCCTGCCACACGCCAAGTTTAATTAACAGGGCGCGAGCCCGATCCGTATCCTTGATTCCAGCGCGGGAAAACATTTCTTTTCCCTGCTTAAAATCTTGAGCATCTTTTCCGTAAACCGCAAGCTGGACAAGTAAATCAACAACCTTTTCCTTTATAGAAGAATCTTTCGGGATTCTGTTATCTATCACTTCCTTTAAAAAGCTTGCCCCTTCACTAATCTCTTTTTCTCTTGACTGAGCTATCTCCCTGGCCTTCTCTATTTGATCAACTTTTTCAGGGCTGTTTGGGACAAAAAATTTATCCTTTAACTTAAAATATGTCCCCTCAGCAAAAAGAGCCCTTAAGATGGCGGATATATGATCATCTGTAATATTTTTACCAAATGAAAGCTGTGCAAGGTAGTTAAATGGGAATATTTCTTTTTCATCATAAGTCAGTTCCCATAAATCTTGAACGACTACCTGCGCTACATACTCTGTCCGTCTCTTATCAATTAACCTAAGATTGTTTATCAATTCCTCTCTTGGCTTGGAAATATTTATAGTGGAAGAGGAAATAAGAAGGGCCCTTTTTGGGGAAATACTCACTTCATGGTTGGATAGGGTTAAGAGTTGCCATTTGCTTACCTTGTCCTTAATACAACATGACAGGATAATTTTCCTTTGATCTATATATTCAATGATTTTTCCTTCAGCCATAAAATTTACCGTTTAAGCAACTAAAGAGGCTAAAAAGGGTCTTTCTGCCAACCCTTTTCTATATGATTCCTTTTTTTCCTCCTGCTTTTTTTTGCCTCCTCTTTCCAGGTGAAGCGCTTTTTTGCCTTTGCTTTTCGTATAAAATCCGGGTCGTCTTCTATTCTTAACGTAAAGGTTCCCGGACCCGTATCCATTTCCTTTTTTGATGGACCTTTGTCCGCAGGTTTTTCTTTGGGTAACGGTGGCCCTTGAATAAATTCGGGAGGCACATTTTCCGCAAGAAAAAGAAAATCGCCAAAAGGGATGATATTGACTCCATTCCTCATGGCAGATCCTGCTTTGATTTCCAAGAGGACTGGTTTTTGGTCAATCCTTTTTGCAACACGAAAGGCAAAGTCCTTATCTTTTGCCATCGTTACATATTCTTTATTTCCCGGTAAAAGGCCGGACTTAAGAATATGGGGATAGGACTTTCTTTTAACGCCCTTAAACAGAATTTTTGGAGGCAAAACCATGTCTTGATTTTCATTTAATGAGTTAAGATTTGCCCTGGTATGCCTTATATTTATTCCGTCAATCTGAAAATTTTTGTCCCTGTCCCACAGTAACACCTCTTTCACATGAGATTCTCTCACATAGCCCATATTCGATTCTTCATGGATGGCCTGCAAAAACTCCTTCATGCCAACATATCCCTCCCTGTCCGGAACAAGGCCAAACTCGTCCGGCCTGTTTCCTAATATGTAACTCATAAGACGGGACAGGATTTCTACTTTCCTTAGATGTTTTTCAGCCAAAAACTTTTCCTTTATTACAGGTCCACCTTATCCATCTGCCCTAAAACAAAATCTCTTATTTGAGATGGGTCGGGAAGGGTATATTTAATATTTCCATTGGAGATTAATGGAACAAGGAGCTCCTCTTCGGCGCCCCCGCATGAACAATTTCCAGCCGTTTCATTTTTCACGGAAACCCTCGTGTTGAAACATTCCTTGCAGCGAAAAACACTCTTTCTCCCAGACATCTTGCCTCTTTTGGAAAGGGGATGCCCATCTACCTCTATTATATCCATGGAATAATCCACTACCGGTGCGTTGCTTATAGCTGTCCCAACTCCATAGGCATCTGCTATTTTATTAAAGCTTTTAATGCTTTTCTCATTGATGCCGCCGCTTAGAAGAATTTTTATATCCTTATACCCTCTAATATCAAGCTCCCACCTGACCTCTCTCATGATTTCCTCAAAGTTACCCCTTCTGCTGCTTGGTGTATCAAGTCTAACTGCATAAAGTCTTTCTCCTAATTCGTTTGCAACATTAATCGCCTCAAACTTTTCATCATTAAAGGTATCGATCAGGCTTACCCTCCTCACCTTTGGCTCAATAACCTCATCAAACGCCTTTGTAGCCTTAACAGTATCACCTATAAGCAAAATCAAAGCATGGGGCATTGTACCGACTGGATCTTTTCCAATAGTCCTTGCCCCGGCAATTGCAGACACTCCATCGCAACCTCCGATATATGCATTCCTCTCTATGAGAGGGGCAATTGTCGGATGCATTCTCCGTGCCCCGAAGCTTATTACCTCTTTTTTTCCTGCCGCCTTTTTACACCTAGCAGCCATGGTTGCTATACCGGATGCCTGGCATATAAGTCCAAGTAGCGCTGTCTCGTGTTTGCCGAAGTCAAGATACTTTCCGCTGA
>CAYSWP010000036.1:0-12315 GCA_964434795.1 uncultured Desulfobacteraceae bacterium
ATGATTGTTGAAGCCATTAAGCACGCATTAATGATTACGAGTTTTGTATTCGTTATGATGCTTATAATAGAATATGTAAATGTGCAGACCAGGGGGCAGTGGCAAGATTCATTAAAAAAGCATCGCTGGATGCAGTATATTTTTTCCGCCTTTCTTGGAGCCACACCTGGCTGTCTTGGAGCATTTACCGTTGTGGCCCTTTATGCCCACAACATAGTCAGTTTTGGAGCATTAGTCACTGTTATGATCGCAACCAGTGGTGATGAAGCATTTGTGATGTTCTCTATGTTTCCAGGTAAAACAGTTCTCTTAACCCTGATTTTATTTATAGTTGGATTGGTATCAGGCTTTCTTACAGACATCCTTTTCAAGCCAGGCACTGTGGTTGTGCAGAAATTAGATCAAAGGCTCGAGTTTCATGATGAGGACTGTGTTTGTTATCCGAAGGGTGAAATCTTAAACCAGCTAAAAAACCTTACTCTACAGAGAGGCTTGTTGATAATTGTTTTAGTGTTGTTCATCTCTTCCCTAATTTTTAATCAATTAGGTCCACATAAATGGAACTGGATAAAGGTAACGTTCCTGGCAGGCTCCTTTGTGGCGCTTTTTATCACATCAACGGTGCCTAAACATTTTCTTGAAGAACACCTGTGGGAGCACATAGTAAAGGTCCATATACCAAGGGTGTTTCTTTGGACATTCGGCGCTTTACTATTGATGGGTTTTTTGCTTCACTATTTAGACCTTGAGTCCTGGATTAGGGCTAACTATCTTACTATTCTTCTTATTGCATGCCTTATAGGGGTTATTCCTGAATCCGGCCCGCATATGATATTTGTAACACTTTTTGCTGAAGGGGCAATCCCCTTTGGTATCCTTTTGGCAAGTTCTATTGTACAGGACGGCCATGGAATGCTTCCCTTGCTTGCTGAATCTAAGAAAGGCTTTGTCTCTGTTAAGATAATTAATCTTTCTATTGGGTTATTCGTTGGACTTGCCTGGTATGTGGCTGACATTTATTTTTAAACGTAAAATCAAACAACTATTGTCATATTATACAGCCACAAAGACACTAAGACTCTAATAATGATCCACAATAGCTCAATAAAAAGAATTCTTCTCTGCGCTCTCTGCGTACTCTGCGGTAAGAAAACTTAAAGACGAAGGTTTCATGCCTGGCGAATGGAAAAATAAATAAAATTCATAGTTAAACTAAAAAAAGGAGGAATTTGTATGGACTTGCTGTCAACGGAGTTATCTATTGGAAACAAGGTAATTAAGAACAGGTTTATCATGGCCCCTGTAAAGACGGCATATGGAGTAAAAACAGGTGAAGTGACAGACCACCATCTACAATTCTTTGGAAGACGAAACAAATACTTAGGGGCAATTACGCCGGAGCCCTTTTACCTTCATCCTTCTTTACGCGAACTGCCTGTCCAGATAGGAATTTACAATGACGATATGATACCAGGGCTTAAAAAACTTTCAGATGTCATCCATGAGTATGGGACCCTTGCAATCGCCCATCTGAATCACCCGGGAAGGATGGCAAATCCCAAGATTCCTGGAAATCAATTTTTTTCTTCTTCAAGGCAGATTTGCGCTACTGGAGGAAAAGAACCCGAGGCAATGGATGAATCCCAAATTGGGGAATCTCAGGAGCTTTTTGAAAGGGCCGCCGTCAGGGCACAAGAGGCAGGCTATGATTTTGTGGAACTTCAATTTGGGCACGGATACCTTATTGCTCAATTCCTCTCGAAAGATGTTAATAACCGTACTGATAGTTACGGTGGGAGCTGGGAAAACAGGATTCGTTACGGCATTGAGGTGCTTGAAAAGGTAAAAAAGGCCATAACTATTCCCATAATTGTACGCTTTAGCGCAGATGAGATGACACCAAAAGGCCTCAAACTTGAGGATATGATGAAATTAGCAGTTATCCTTGAGGAGAAAGGCGCAAGCGCAATTCATGTATCCAGTGGCTCCGCCTGTGAAACACCTCCCTGGTATTTTCAGCATATGGCTGTGCCCAAGGGAAAAACATGGGATTTTGCGTCTAATATCAAGAAAAAGGTTGGCATCCCTGTAATTTCCGTTGGTCAGGTCAACGAAAAGGGAGATCCTGAGAAAATACTTCAGAATGGTATGGCAGATGCAGTTGCCATCGGAAGGTCGTTAATAGCGGACCCTGACTTTGCCGGCAAAGTACTTGGGGATATAAGCGATCCTATTCGTCCATGCGCATCCTGTCTCGAGGGCTGCCTTGGAGGAGTAAAAGGCGGCAAGGGCCTTATGTGCGTAGTAAATCCAGCGATAGGTAAGGAAGAGGAGAAATTGACAAAGGCTGATAAACCTAAGAACGTGGCTGTTATAGGCGGTGGTCTTGCCGGAATGGAGGCAGCCCTCGTATTGAGCGAAAGAGACCACAATGTCACACTCTATGAAAAAAACGCACTCGGCGGCCTATTCAACCTTTCCTATTTAACACCGCGAAAACAAAATCTAAAAAAAATTAATGATTATTTTATAAAACTGGCAAAAGAGAAAATAAATATTGTCTATAAAGAGGCCGGTTCAGACGAGCTTATAGGTAAATATGATACCGTGATACTGGCAACAGGCTCCAGTCCTAAGACGCCTTCTATCCCGGGTCTGAAAGAATGGAGCTGGGCGGAAATACTGAAAGAAAAAAATATGCCCAATGATAAAAAAGGGGTTATTGTAGGCGGTGGTTTTATTGGAGCAGAGATTGCCGAGGTCCTTGTCAGAAATGGAAACGAAATAACAATAGTAAAAAAGTCAAAGGAGATTGCACCTGACATGGAGCCAATGGCCCGAAATTTTCTATTAAAGGCCTTAAAGGATTTAAATATTAAAATTCTCACGGACGCCGATATAACGAAAATGGATGGCAGCAAGGTCTACCTCGCAGTAGGCACTAACGAGGTTTTAATTAAGGATGTAGACTTTATTGTG
Organism: uncultured Desulfobacteraceae bacterium; assembly: GCA_964434795.1. Classification (GTDB taxonomy): domain Bacteria; phylum Desulfobacterota; class DSM-4660; order Desulfatiglandales; family B25-G16; genus M55B121. The sequence continues at coordinate 2,980 of CAYSWP010000036.1, forward strand.
TATACAAAGGGAATGGTCCCGGAAAATTCCTTACAAGAGCAACTAAATGGGAAAGTAGAGCTCTATTCAATAGGGGATTGCAGAGAAGTCGGCAAGGCAATGGATGCTATTCACAGCGCATATGATTGTGCTTTATTAGTTTAAGATCCTAAGCTATGGGATACATTTGGAGCCTTAAATGAAATGTACCATAGATCTAAAATTTACTCTTGATTTCCTTAATAGAAATAAAAAATAAAAGCAGCAATTATGGCTGATGTATTCCTGAATGCGTATAATCCTAATATTAGAGTGTGGTTTTAATTATGCAAGGGTCTTTGGTGCATATGATGAAATGATGGGAAAATTTATGAGATAAAATGGCCTTTCTAAACTCCATAGAAAATCAAAGACCCTTATTACAGTCAATTGATAAATTAAAATGGAACTTTTCCATGGGTATGCTCTATGGCATATTCTTTACTGGAGGCTTAGCCTTTAGTGATCCGAGCATGGTCTTGCCCATATTTTTAGGTAATTTTACTGATTCAAAAACCATTATAGGCTTATCGGCCGCTGCAATGACCACATTTGGTGGCATTGGAAGTCTTTTGCCTCAATTGTTTGTAGCCACCAAGTTGGAAAGCAAAATTTCTAAAAGACCTGTCTTAAGGATAGCAATCACTGTGCGGACACTATGCTGGGGTTAGGAATCATAGTGGCACTCCTGTTTCTCCTCACACTTTTCACCTTTATGGGAGGTGATATATGGGCAAAGGCCATACCCGCGATAAACAGGCGGTGCAGATTGAGGGAACCCGTGGAAATATGCGAGATATGATACGATGGGGTGAATTTCGCTTTAAAATAGGTAATGTGGATTGCACCCTTAAGACATATAAGAGTGACCCCCATGAGGAGCGACTGTTTATCCCGCTTAAGGATGCTATACTACCAGTGGCAAGGAGACGTATGGGGCGGGCGGCATCTTGATTTTGATTATCAGAAAGAACGTACGCCTGAAAGAAAATGGGTTCTTGACTTAAATAAAGCATATAATCCATGGTGTACCTATAACGTTAACTATGTGTACCCGTTTGTGCCTATAGAGAACTGGCTTAAAGTGCCGGCATATGCAGGTAAATAGAATTATATTTTTGAAAGAGGATGATTCTTTCAAACAAGACCAGAGTGGATTGAGTAATTTTCGTTCGTAATTAAATTGTAGTTATAAAGGAATTATGATTTGAGCTGTCCTGAACAAGGGCTCTTTAAATGGGATTCCCGCAAAACTAAAGGCTATATTGAACACGATGGTCATCGATATGATCGAATTTATCAACTATGATAAAAATATCTTCCAATCTACTTTAAAAGGTCTCAGCCTTGGCAAAGGGTAGGCAGATGAGGAGATTATAAATGTATTCGATTCACTTATTTTAAAGCTAATCCAGAATATTAGTTTCTTTGTCAGAAGAAAACATAAAAAAAATTTTAAGATAATAATAGAACCTTTAATAAACCTGGTCTGGGGGATATTACCTGATGGGAACAAAAAAGACTGAGAGAAGATGAAGGCAGAGAGAGTATAAATGAAGTGTAATCGATGCGGTCGGGAAATTCAAGAGGGTGATAGTTATACCCATTTTGGTGAAACACTGTGTGAGGACTGCTACTTAGATGCCAGATTGGGGGTAAAGGCGTGCGATCCATGGGCCGTCCATTCTGCAATAAGGCTTAGAGAGAACTCAGGTCTTGTGGGGGCTGATGGTCTAAACGAATTGCAGAAGGAAATCTATGAGCTTGTTAAAAGCAAAGGTAAGGTGGCAAGGGAAGAATTGATGGGGACTCTTAACCTATCCGAACAAGAATTTCAGAAACAACTCGCTATACTGAGGCACTGTGAGCTTGTTAAAGGGTATAAAGAAGATGGCAAGGTTTATCTGGTTCCCTTTAACCAGGAAGCGGTACTGGCTTAAGTATTAGAAGGGATGATTGGGTATTGTATTTTCTCTGGGATCATATGTTAAATACGTGAAGATAGAGGAAGACGAGATTAAAAAGGATAGCGAAGAGGGACAGAGGCTTGGTACAAAACCTAATATTATTAGGATATTACAAAGGATAGGTATAGAAAATGGTCAGACCGTATTGGATTTTGGTTGCGGTCCCGGTACCTATACCATTCCGGTTGCTAAAATTGTTGGTAAAGAAGGCAGGGTTTATGCTTTGGACAAAAATAAAAATGCCTTAGGTAATTTGATGAAGAAGGCCAAGATAGGTGGTTTGAAAAATATAAGGAGAATTGCAACATCAGGAGAGCTGAGCATTGATCTTCCAAATGAATCGGTGGATGTGAGCCTTATTTTTGATATCTTTCATCGTTACTATTTTCCCCAAATTGACGACAGAAAGATACTATTAGATGAATTTTATAGAATTACAAAAACAAATGGGTTCGTCTCAGTTTTGCCTAAATATATGGAATATGAGGCAAGGGATGAGATTGAAAATGCTAATTTTTACATGGAAAAGGAATATCTTGGAACGCTAATACATGACAACAAGGATATTGAAACAGGTAAGGTAATAAATTTCAGAAAGAAGTTATGCCCTTGTTAGGATCGGATATAAAAACTAATAATATTTTTGTAACTATTAAGGATATATGCATAAATCCAAAATAGTATTACATATATTTACACAATCCAGAAAATGGATTGAAATAATTGAGAATGATGAAATTCCATCCATATCTTACAGTAGAAAAAAACTGAAGAAGTAAATGAGCATTTATACAAAGCATCTATAGAACTATAGATAACCTATAAGCGTTTTTTTAATCATTTTATATTGATTAATAAGTCGTGATGTTTTGCATCTACAAAATTTTTAAAAAAAAGAAATATGGCAGTAGCAAATAAAGATAAAATAAAAAAAATCTATGAACTTTTGCCCCACATAAACTGTGGCCTTTGTGGGTATGACAATTGTGGGCAATTCGCCAAGGCAGTGTCGGAGGGCAGGGCTTCGCCCTTTGGCTGCAGGCAGGATCCCGGAGCAGGGTAAAGGATAAGTGAGATTGCTGGGATTAGAGTTCCAGCATTTGGATACCAACAAAGATCCTATCAACATTTTATCGGCCCAAGATTAAGGCCAATTTCGTCTTTGGAATTATTACGAAAAGAGGTAGGGGAATTATGAAAGAGGATTGAAGGTATTTTGAATAGGATAGATAAGTTAGGAAAAAGAAAGGGCTCAGCTTTCAGTATTTCTTAATACAGTGGATGTGGATAAATACACTTAAGGGATGGTCTGATGGTCTGACTGAAATTGTTATCCTACAATTTTTCCTATTGTCTCTGGAATGCGAATAAACCGTTACATTATAATACATGGTGGGGTAAAAAAAGCATACCATTGATAAAAGAGGCACATAGGGAGCCTGTCCGAGAATACAAAATAATATTTTTTGTATACAATATGTTGTTTTTCTATATCAAATCAAATGCAATATAATGTAGTTAAAATTTTGAAATCTATATTCTCGGACAGCCTCATAGGGTAAAACAATCCAGGAAATGATGGCCGAGGAAAAACTGATTAAGGAGAAAATAGATGGCCAAGGGAGAAAATGGAAAAAGGCATACTTTGGTGGTGAAGAGCATTTCAGAAACTGGTTGGACCAGTGCAAAGAGTTAGGATAAGTTATAGTGGAAGAGATTGACTCCACAGGGTATAAATGTTTGAGGAAGGTGGAGAAAAACTATATAGGATCTGATTGAGGATAGATGAAGAAACGGACGATAATCTTTTTGACTGAAAGACGTTCATTTATGTCAAGTTTATTATCTTCACCGTTGGCTTGATGGTGGGTTTGATCTGGTATTTGGGGAAAATTTACTCATTTATTAATAATACTATAAAATGTTAGGAGAAAGATGAAAACAGATAACTCTTTTAAAGATTGTGTTGTAATTGCATGCGGGACTATGAGCCCGGAGATAAACTACCTGAAGAAAGAAGGCTTTTTAGACGCAAAAAAAATAATTTTTACTACGCCAGGCCTTCATGAGATAGCTCGAGAATTGGAAAAACAGTTGATTGATAAGATCAAAAAAGCGCGAGAGTTCTCGGATAAGATAATTGTAGTTTATGGAGGGCAATTTTGTTATGTAAACAGCAATGATGTCTTCAGGACTATTGATAAAATTATAGAAGAACAGGGTAATGGGATTGTAAGGATCCAGGCATCACACTGTGTAGATATGCTTGTAGGGAAAAAAGAAAGGGAAGAAATCGCAAACGGAGAAAAGGTATGGTGGATGACTCCAGGCTGGATACTGTACAGGCATGATGTCTTTAAAGACTGGGACAAGGGATTAGCAAATGAAAATTTTCCAAAACATACAGGTGGCGCAATTTTGTTTGATGGAATCGATTTTTTTAATCCCTACATAGAGGAGCATGCGGAAGAGATTCTTGATTATTCTGATTGGATGGCTATCCCCATCATTCCCCATGAGGTTACTCTGGACAGATTCAAGGAAAAATTGCTCGATGCTCTTCACGCATTGCAGGAAAAATAAACATGAAACTTGGCATAAAGCTCTCTGTATAGCCGCACTGTAAAAAAAAGGAGTTTGACTGACAAGCCAAGCTCCTTTTTAATTCTATCTTCTATGCACCCAGGGCTGATTCGCTATATAGCATCATAGCATTTTCTAAAAAGCTATAATTCCAGCCATGAGTCAGAGTATAGTGATTTTTTAATCAGGATTTTTGCAGTTTTTACATAATCCTGCAATTCCTTGGATAGTGATGCCATATCAATTTTCTCATCATCTACCACCTTTCCTATTACTTCAACTATATCCTGACGTCTGCCCTTGGCAATATCAACCAGGTCTTTGTCGTAGGCATCTGCAATGGCGGAATACATCCCTGCTTTCTCAAGCATAACCATATATGTTCGGTTTAAAATCGGCCTCAGATGGTCAGGAGAGCCGTTAGATACATTAGAAAGCCCACAGGTAGATCTTAGTCCCTCCCCAAGGTCCTGGACCATAGGCATAAACTGAAGCAGGGAAAAGACCTGATCCTGCTGCACATTTACAGGGGTAACAATTCCATCAACAAAGATATCCTCATTTGCTATGCCTGCCTCATTGGCTGCATAAACAAGTTCCACTGTCAGTTCAGCCCTCTCATGTTCATCCCTTGGCATGCCGTTAGGGCCCCACAAAAGCCCTACCATCCTTGCATTGTATTTTGCGCATATTGGGAGCATCTTTTCATACCTTGCGGTCCTGCACATAATTGAATTAATGAGAGGTCTGCCTTTACATACAGCCAGTCCAGCCTCTAACGCCTCAATGTTAGAGGTATCAAGGGCAAGAGGCACGTCACCCACTACCTCTTGAACCGTCTTAACGACCCATTCCATTAATTCAGGACCCCCCTTCCTGGCAGGGCCTAAATTAATGTCAATAATATCCATATCTAATTCTTTCTGCTTTTTGGCCTCTTCCTGGATAGGAAGGGGATTTCTTTCTTTGAATGCCCTACCTATTTTTGTAGATATTACATTCAGGCTTTCTCCAATTAACAACATTTAAAATACCCTCCTCAACTTAAATTACGCGGAAAAGTCCTTAAGGAACTTTGCGATCTGGGATGCTTCTCGAGGGCCTACAAGAACTTCAGAGTCTTTAACTTCCTCTTCCAGATCACCACTTATAGCCGCAGCATAGCCTGGTATGATAAGTTTTTTGTGTTTTACCTTATCATGTATACCGGATTTATTAACAAACATACCTACTGCATCACCAACAAAGCTGCCGGCCGCCCAGGCAGTCATAACAGAGAGTCCCTCTGTATCCATAATCATTAGCCAGGTTGGTACCCTGCTTGCCTCAATCTCACCGCTGACAATAAAATATGTAAGGGCAAAATTTGTAGTTATGACTACAGGTGAATTTTCATCCGGTCCATTTATATCATAAATTCCCTGATCTACCGTCATAGGCCTCTGTGGGTCTGTATAGATGTTTAATCTCTCAACCAAAAGGGAAAAAAGACTCTCACCGATAAAATCAGAGAGGATTATAATACCGGCATATTTGGCTATAAACATTGCGGCAATAACCGTCTCCTTGTCAAGATTATCCGCCATCTCGCAGGGAAACGTGATAGTTGGAAAACCAAGGGCACGGTTCTTTTTAGTGATGGACTCTCGGCGAAGCCATACCTGATCCTCAAATGCCCTTTTCGTTGTCCTTGAGCCGGAATCCAGTATCAAATCCTTCAGGCCCATTCCCGTTAATTTGTTTGTCAGCTCCATGAGGCCATCCATATCATCTGCCTTGACAGCGAGAGGCAGTCCCTTTTCCTTGGCCAGGGCACCCATGTCGTCAACATTGTCTTTAGTGGCCGCATATATTACCGGTTTTCTTTCAATGGCCGCTTCCAGGCCCGCCTTCATAACGTTTGCATCCTCACTCATAAGCACCAGACAGAAATTGCTTTCATCGCATACCTTTTTAGCAAGGGCTGCAAACTTACCCGAGTCACCATTAACATCTTTTATAGCCACCACCTCGGGCATTAGATTAAATCCAACACGTTCAAACTGAAATGTATCCCATAGCTTCAGCTTATCCGACAATGCGCCTTCATCTGTATCGCTTGTCACCAATACACCAACACCAGGCTGGCTTACAAATGTCTTCTCATGCCTGTAAAGCACTGTTTCGCCGCCAAGCTTAAAGGACCTGTCTCCCTCACCTATCTGCATGGGTCTTATTGGAGGGGCCGATGCCTCGGCAAGCTGTTCCTTTGCCTCATCACTTACATAAGGGCAACTACTGAGCTCAGCCTTCCCGGATGCAAGCGCCATTGCAAAGGCCAGGCATGTAGGATGCCCGCACTCCTTGCAATTTGTTTTCGGCAGCATCTTAAAGATCTGAATACCTGTTAAACCCATAATAATCTCCTTCTTATTTCTTTATAGTTTATTATTCTAAATATTTTTATCACAGGATAGAATCCATCTCAAGGGCAGGATGTTTTTTCTCCTGGAGAAATGGAAGTATCTCTTCTTCCGTGGTCCCAATTGTCTCATCTGCAATCTTGTCAATAAAATCCGGGTCTCCCAACTCGGTGGAAATCGCTATTAACCTTTCCCTGATTTCTTCCTTAAGATGTTTTGGCATCCATACCATTCTGAATATGCCGCCATCTCCCTTTATGAACTTTCTCTGACAAATATTGTATTTGGAATGACCAACAAAGCCCGGTGTTGATGCACCTCCCCCGACTGTGCCAGCAAGGGTGCTGAATTTCATTCCACAAGGTGTCATAGTAATATAGTCCCTGTCAACGGTCATAACCCCATTGCATGAAGGGAGTATAGCTGCGAGACATTCACAACACCCGCATGTTGTCATGGGGTCATTAACAATACTGTAAAAGTTATAGTGATCTATAACCCCCCTTGATGCCTTGGTGACAAATTCATTAGCGCCGGCAAATTGGCCATATTTTTCATCTAAGACTTCACCCTTGGGAACAGGCTGGTTTGGGCCGGTAGGATTAATCTCATACGAGGCCTTGCAGTCCATCCAGTTATAGGCCCCGCACAAACCCGTCCTTTCAGGGCTGATTATACAGACATGTGTTGGGGCAAAGGACTGACAGAGGGTGCAGGAGTAATACATGTCAGTTGTCTCATCGGTCATGCCCTCTACCCTGGCATCCCTTGTTGCATATATCTTTCTGGAAGTTTTTGTTAGTTCATCCACATCCTTTTGTTCGGTATAAAGGGTAACCTGCAGTTTGTCAAATATCCTTCCAAAATCCTGATGAAGCTTTGCATGGATAATCGTGCCGATATCCTTCAGGGTAAATCCTTTTTCCACGGCTGCCTCACCGACCCGCACCCAGGAGATATCCCTCTGCCCTATATGCATTATACCCTGGGCATAATTAACGAGATGATGGATTTGACGCTCAAGGATTGGTTCAAAATCTTCCTCCATCTCCCTGCCTGCTACCTCGACAAAAATACCAAGGGGCAGGTTATCGCCCTTCTTAACATCTCCTACATCTTTGCCCTTGACAATAATCTTTCCATCCTCAATAGCATTCATGTCGGCTATACGGACAAGCTCGGTTGCCTGAGAAGCGCTTCCGCCCATTTCCAGATATACATCACCTTTCCGTACACGCTCACCCTCAAAGGCTGGGCCATAGGTAAGGGGTATGTCAATTTCTGTAATATTTACCTTTAATCCCCTGACCTCTATAGATCTTGCCACAATTTGATCATGGGGCACTTCCGGCACTACGTGCTCATATGTACACACACCCCAGGGCAGTACCTCCGGTATATCCGTGTCAGCGATAGTAGGAAAACCCCAGTTGAGGGCGCCTGCTGCATTGGCTGCCCATTCCGCATTAACATCCCCTAATGCGTTAACAAAGGCAAAAATACGGTCTTTTTGGTATCTCAACATCTTCTTATAATCCCCAGGCTGTATTCCTCCAAAGGAAAGACCTGCCCTGTTTGCAAATCCAAGGGCAAATACAGCGGCTGAGATGTCAGGCCCAAAGGGAACAATCCTTGTATTCCAGCCTATCTGGACATTTGCATCAAGAAGCTGCTGTGTTACAGTTGTTCCATTCTGATTGGCGGCGAGGAATATGTAAAGATTTTTCTTTTGATACTCCTCCACTATATCCTTGGCAATCTCAGGCGTTGGGGCCGCTCCAACAATGGCTGCAAAGCCCGGCGCTGTGCCGTCAACAAACTCTACACCTCTTTTCCTCATAATGGCATCGTCTGCCGCGCCAAGCCAGATTTTTCCGTTGTCTACATCGGGATCCTCCAAAGACGGCTGATAAAAATCCGGGTCTTCCACATAACGAATAGCCTCCACAATCTCCTCTGCAAAAATTGCGGCTATCCCGGCATCCAGGAGTGGACCTAAATATGGGAGATTCACATCCTTCTTAACATGGGGGGGCAGCAATGCCCTGCAGCGTTGAATTATCTTTTCCGCATCGCCTAATGTTTCAACCTTTTCCCCCATCAGGGAGTAAATAATGGGCAGGTAATAGGCTGTGTTTGGAAAACCTATTTCCTGTTTAGGTCCGTATTTATCTATAGCTTCTTTTACCTTTCCTTCTGCCTTGGAAACAATATTATAACCGCCCTGTATGGCAGCAAATGCTACTAACTTCGACATATCCTTATCCTCCTTATTCTGTAAATGGGATCACGTGAGCGTCCCTAAAATTTTCCTTAAGCTACTTCCATTTCTCTTCGTGCAGCCATATCAAACAGCACTCTATCTC
>CAYSWP010000037.1:0-12235 GCA_964434795.1 uncultured Desulfobacteraceae bacterium
CCGTGGGATATATAGATCTACAGTCATTTGTATAATGTGAATGACGAGGTCTGAACTTAAAAAAAAGGGAGGGTAACTTACCCACTCATTTTGAGAAAAAGCTAAATTTGTTATCTAATATAACCACATCCAAAACAGTTTATCAGTAACAATGGTCGGAACAACCGGCCACTCTTATAAACTACCCATATATCCTTTCCGCCTAAGTGAAGAGAGGGCAAGCTTTAACAAACAGAGAGGATATCTTGACAAACCGTTAAATAAGATTAATTTTTTAGTAAAGCATTGCATGAAACTTAATCGAAGAACTGCTTTTTCTATATTTACATTAAAGAGGAGGTTAGATCATGATAATAAGAAACACTTTAGGCAATTTGCCAAGATTGAGATGGAATGATACGTTTGAGGAATTAGAACGTATGAAACAAGAAATGGAAAGACTTTATCAATATCCTGCAATGAAAATATTCAGGGAACCGGCAGCAGGCGTTTTTCCGGCAATCAACATTACGGAAGAAACGGATAACTATTATGTTCGTGCGGAATTGCCTGGGATTAAGGCAGATGATCTCGAATTATCTATAGCAAACAACACGCTCACAATTGAAGGTGAGCGTAAATCAGACCCTGAAAATGAAAACACCAAATACCACAGAAGAGAGAGGGAAGCAGGAAGGTTTAGCAGGAAAATCACCTTGCCGGCACAGATTGATGCATCTAAAACTGATGCCAAATGCAATGACGGCTTGCTAACTATAGTGATACCTAAAGCAGAATCTGCAAAACCCAAGAAAATTACCATTACAGCATTGTAATTATATGCTTTATGAATGAAAGGAGAAATAACTATGGCCGAAAAAACTAAGTCTCTACAGGCTAAGGAAAAAAGGGGTCCAATCTCTGAGGCTGAGCAAATTGTTCAGGGACCAACATTTACCCCTGAGGTAGATATCTTTGAAACAGACGGTGAGATAGTCGTTGTAGCGGATATGTCTGGTGTAAAAGCGGAAAATCTTGATATTGACCTTCGTGAAAATACCCTTACATTGGCCGGCAAAGCACTGTCACCAGAAGGACCTGACGAGGTAGATATCTTAAAAGAATATCAGACAGGAACCTATTTCAGGCAATTCACTCTTTCTGAGATGATTAACCAACCGGAGATAGATGCCAAAATGACGGACGGGGTTCTTAGGTTGACCTTGCCAAAGATTAAACCGGCAACCCCCCGCAAAATAACAATCAAGGCTGTATAGTTTGCAATTAATGTCAGAACGAAAACCTCGAAATATAGTTTTCAAGTTTTGGCCTTAAATCTTTAAGGCTTTGAAATTCCGTTGTTTTTTAATCCAAAATCCGCAATCTAAAATCGTGCCTGAACTGGCTTTTCGTTCAGGCACTAATTATGCTGCCTTATAGATGAATGAATATCGTGATATAGCCCAAACGGTTCGTCAACAGATAATCAACCTCTTAGAGGAGAAAGATTTTTCTGCCAGGGAAATTTCTCAAACAATAGGGATCAAAGAGAAAGAGGTCTATGATCACCTTGGGCACGTTTCCCGTTCAATATCAGCCCACAATAAAATGCTTACCATTCTCCCTGCCCAGTGCCTGTCCTGCGGTTATGTTTTTAAAAATCGAAAACGCTTTACCCGCCCAAGTCGTTGCCCTCGATGTAAAAATTCGCACATCGAGACGCCAAGATACAGAATATATTGATAAGAAGCAGGTATATGGCATGTTAAGAGGCAATTTCCATATAAACACAAGGAAAACAATGTCGCTTCTTTTAGGCGATTATGCTTTTTTCAGTGAGCCTCTCAACCTCTCTGTTTCATCTATATCCACCTTCATAGTCTCTGGGTCAATGGCAACGCCATAATCTTCCCTTGCCCCTTCCAGGCTTACATAGCCGTTTAGAACATCCTTCATAACCATTTCCGCGTCCCTCTCAACGGGATCTCCGTAACCCCCTCCACCAGCGGCATCCATGGTTATGATATCGCCTGATTTTAACTGGGTTAGCCCATAGGGGTCACCGGCAACATCGTTCACAAGGAACTGAGCCCTTGAACCATCACCACCGCCAAAGAGGCCTTTTGCCGGGTAACGGAATCGTCCTGACTGAATGCCAAGATTTACAGGCCCTGATGGTGCATAATCATCATCCGGCACTCTCAATATTACTCTTCTTCCTAATCCTCCCTTGAATTTGCCGGGCCCACCTGAATCTGAAAGAAGTTCTCTTTTTTCTACAATAAGGGGTGTATCGCTCTCCAATGTCTCAACAGGTGTGTTTGCCCCATTTGCCGGAAATATACTTACATAATGACCGTCCTCCTTGTGGCTCGCCCCCATTCCACCCCCTCGGATAATAACGGAATGCCAGGGCGAATTATCATTTCTTTTCCCATAAAACACATTCATGGTTGCCGGAGTACCGCCGCTCCCAGCAATAACGTTTTCCGGCCTAACCTCCGCCAATGCCCTGTAAATAATCTCGGTTAGAAAATGTCCTATCTGCATCCTCGCTGCAACTGCTGCGGGAAATCTGCAATTTACCACACTACCTTCAGGGGCTTTCATGGTTATAGGCCTGGCGCAACCATCGTTATTCGGCATTTGTGGATCAAACATGCTCTTGATAGCCATAAAAACATAGGCATATGTAAAATTAAAAACAACATTTCCACCCCAGTCGACCTGAGGCGAAGATCCGTCAAGGTCAACAATCACATCATCTCCCTTTATTTCAACGGCTGCTTTTATTGTTACGTCACCCTTGCCCTCCTTTTGCTCTATAATGCCTTCTCCTCTGTATATCCCATCAGGGATACGCTCAATCTCATTTCTTATGCTCTTCTCTGTAAGCCCCATTATGTCATCGGCAAGCTCATCAATATTTTCCAGGCCGGTCTCTTCAAGCATCTGGCATATTTTCTCACTGCAAACATGGTTTGCTGCTATCTGCGACCTGATGTCGCCTGTTACCTCTTCCGGTGTCCTTACATTCCAGCGAATCATCTCCATAACCGGTTCATTCAAGATCCCTTCATCGTAAAGCTTGACAAGGGGAATAAAAAGGCCGTCCTCAAAAACATCATGGTTGTCAGAAGAGACCCTTCCTCCAATATCGGAATGGTGAAATACACATGCAGTAAACGCAACCAGGTTGTTTTTATAATATATAGGGCTCATTACACATACATCATTGAGATGCCCTGCAAGCGCCCAGGGATCATTTGTAATGAAAATATCACCCTGTCGCCAGTTGTCAACAGAGAGGTTGGAGATAATTTTTTTTATTCCTAATGCCATTGCTCCTGATTGTCCAGGAGTCGCAAAGGATCCCTGGGCAAGTTCCCTGCCCTTTTTATCGGTAAACATACAGGTGTAGTCATGGGCATCCCTTAAAAGGCTGGAGAACGCCGTCCTGGCAACAGAACTGTCAGCCTCATCAACAATGGAAATCAACCTTCTCCATAATATTTCTAATGTTATGGGATCAAATTTCATGGTCATTTTTCTGCCTCCTAATATATCTGAAAAACTAAAACTATACGCCCTTTATGATATGAGATATTCTCTATTTTCTTAAATCTATCCATAAAAAGCCAAAATCGTCCACTGATATGGATGCATCCTCTCCAACAACAACCGTTGACTCCCTTTCTTCAATAATAGCTGGTCCATGAAATTGGGCGTCAGGGAACAGTAAATAACGGTCATAAACGGTGTATGGGATAAAATCTCCGGCAATGGCTGAATAGGCCTTTCGTGTGCCTTTAATTGCGTCATTGAGAGAGGACACTTTCTTTTCTATCTTTGGTAATTGCAGCGGATGCTCTGGAAGGCTTGCACGAACCTTATAATTTATTAACTCTACAGGAGACTCGGGGTATGTTCTGCCGTAAAGCTTTTTATATATTCCATCAAATAGTTCCCTTACCTCTGCCTTGGTAATCTTGGTAAAATCATCAGGCGATATAGGAACATTTGTCTCTGAGCCTTGGCCTATAAAGCGCATATCGAGAGACCTTTCAAATGTAATGGTTTCTTTCTCCCCTGCCTTTGTCATTACCTTGCCTGCCTCTGCCTCCATTTCCTGGAATATTGCCTCAATTTCAGAGAAGCCGGCATCCTCAAGGCTTTGCTTATGGCTTCTCAATACATCAAACGCCCTCGGTGCAGTAAAAAATCCAAGTGCCGAGCCTACCCCAGGTATCGGCGGAACAAGCAATCTTGGAGCACCCAATTTCTTGGCCAGGCCATAGGCATGCACCGGTCCAGCTCCTCCAAAGGCTATCACGGTTACAATTTTTGGATTTCCTCCCTTTTCTGCGATATGCGTCTTAGCAGCACCTGCCATTGTTTCATTAATAAGGTCATGGATCCCCCATATTGCCTGGGATAGAGATACCCCAAGAGGCCCGGCAATCTTTTCCTCTACGCCTCGCATGGCGGCCTCCTTGTCGAGCTTCATCTCACCCCCAAGGAAGTAATTCTCATCTAAATAGCCAAGCAGGAGATCTGCATCTGTAACTGCCGGCTCAACTCCGCCTTTTCCATAACAAATTGGCCCTGGCTCGGCGCCGGAACTTTCAGGTCCAACCTGAAGGGTTCCCATCTTGCTCACTTTTGCTATGCTTCCTCCGCCTGCACCTATCTCCATCAAGTCTACTACCGGCACCTGGATCGTAAGGCCACTGCCTTTCATAAACCTCTGAACTCTTCCTACCTCAAAGGTCGGGACTACACCGGCAACTCCTCCTTGAATCAGGCAGGATTTTGCAGTTGTTCCCCCCATGTCAAAAACAAACATTTCCGGGATATTAAACTGCTTTCCATAATACTGGCCGGATATAACCGCCGCTGTCGGACCGGACTCAATAACCCTGACAGGAAACTCAACGGCTGTGTCCACTGATGTAATGCCACCGCTCGCCAGCATAATAAAAAGCCTTCCCTTAAAGCCGATCGATTTTAGTCTATCGGATAATCTGGATAAATATCTTCCGGTTAAAGGCTTAACATATGCATTGGTAGCCGTTGTGCTGGTTCTCTCATACTCTCTTATCTGGGGTAACACCTCATAGGAGATTGATATAGACATTTCCGGAGCTTCTTCCAAAATAATTTCTTTGATAATACGTTCATGCACAGGGTTTTCAAAAGAATTTATTAGGCATACGGCTATGGATTCAGCCCCCATATTTATCATCCGACGAACAATGCCTCGGGCATCTTCAGGGTCTAAAGGTTTTATTATCTTTCCATCACTCCTGATTCTCTCATTTACCTCAAAGCGAAAAAACCTGGGAATTAAAGGTTCAGGGTATTCTGAGAAAATATCATACGGTGCGTAACGGATCTCTCTACCGAGCTCTAAAATATCCCTGAAGCCCCTTGTTGTAATAAGTCCGGTTTTAGCTCCTTTTCTCTCTATAATTGAGTTAATCACCAGTGTTGTTCCATGAATGACCTCGTTCAGGTTATCAACAAAGCCTTTAACCTCTTTTTCCATTTCTTCTATGCCCTCTTCTACGGCATCTGAGGGATCTTTTGGGGTTGTTAGGCACTTGTTGATGTGTATCTCACCAGTTTGATCATTCAAAAGAACAAAATCGGTAAACGTTCCGCCTATATCACATCCTAGTCTATAAATTTTATCGGACATTAAAACCTCCCGTTTTTTAAACAATGCTGAGAATTACTTATCAATTTGCCTTGACTTTGTCAATGTGTTCCCTTGAGAAATTTCATTATTATCCATTGATAATTTTTATGCTCAATTAAAATTCGGTTTTTTTAATATTTTGTTTGATATACAAAAAAAATAGGTTACAATAATTTATTATTTAATCACATATTGTAACCGTTCACGGGTTCAGGGGTTCAAGGTTGCATTCTCGCCCCCGGACTGCATTTGGAATGCGCATCTATGAGCAATGCGTCATTTTTGTTATGTATAATCTGAGATTTCGAGCCAAATTGGCAATTATTTGGGAAAAGGAGCATTTGTAACGAAGATTTCTGGTCTTCAATTTCTACTTTGTCCTTAACCCTGAACGTTGAACTCTGAACCTGTGAACGGTTACCACATATTTACATAATAATTTTTTTCATGGAGGATAAAATGATCATAGGAATCCTTAAAGAGATAAAGACCGAAGAAAACCGTGTTTCTATGACGCCGGCAGGCGTAGAGGTGATGAAGCAACACGGACATACGCTCCTCGTTGAAAAAAGCGCAGGCAATGGAAGCGGGTTTAGCGATATCTCTTATACCGCCAGCGGCGCGAAAATTGTAGAAACCCCAGAGGAAATTTACAAAACTGCAGACATGGTTATGCACGTGAAAGAGCCCTTGCCGTCTGAGTATAATCTTATCAGGGAAGGACAGATAGTTTTTACCTATCTTCATCTTGCAGCGAATGAAACCCTAACAGCAGCACTCGTCAAAAGCCTTTCCGTCAACATTGCCTATGAGACCATTCAAGGGGAGGATGGGTCTCTTCCCTTGCTTATACCTATGAGCGAGGTTGCCGGACGGATGTCCATCCAGGAGGGAGCGAGATACCTGGAAATGTCACGGGGAGGAGAGGGTGTTCTTTTGGGCGGCGTACCTGGCGTTGATCCCGGCACAGTGCTTGTTATCGGAGGGGGGATAGTAGGCACAAATGCCGCTAAAATGGCCTGCGGTTTAGGCGCAAAGGTTTATGTTTTAGACGCCTCTCTCAGTCGTCTCCGCTATCTTAGCGATGTAATGCCGAAAAACTGTTTTCTCCTTATGTCAAGCCCTTCCACTATACGGGAAATCATAAAAAAGGCCGATGTGGTAGTTGGGGCTGTCCTCATTCCAGGAACCAAGGCCCCGAAACTAATTACGAGGGAAATGCTAAAAACTATGAAAAAGGGCTCGGTAATGGTAGACGTTGCCATTGATCAGGGAGGATGTTTTGAAACCTCAAAGCCTACCACTCATACTGACCCTGTTTACACTGTAGACGGTGTGGTTCATTATTGTGTAGCCAATATGCCCGGTGCCGTGGCGAAAACTTCTACAATTGCCTTAACTAATGCAACTCTTCCATATGCAATGGAAATTGCGGACAAGGGCTGGAGAAATGCCTTAAAGGAAAACCTGGAAATCAGGCGCGGGGCCAATGTGGTGGAAGGAAAGATTACCTATAAAGGTGTTGCCGATGCCTTTAATATGGAGTATGTAACAACAGAAAGTCTCTTGTGAGACTAACTGCCATTGTGCCTAATTTACACAGATATATAAATGTATCACCATCAGGTGAGAAATGAGGATACTTTTAACTAATGATGACGGCATATTAGCAGAGGGATTGACAGCGCTCTTTGAGGAATTGAAGGATGATTTTGAGGTCTTAGTAGTTGCCCCTGAAACTGAAATGAGCGCTGTAGGGCACGCTATTACCCTGGCTAACCCATTAAGGGTTAATAAATTCAGGAGGAATGGGGCTTTTCTCGGTTATGGGATAAGCGGCACTCCTGCTGATTGTATAAAAATAGCTGTACAGGAAATTTTAGAACATAGACCGGACATCATAATTTCAGGAATCAATCCTGGCTCTAATGTTGGAATAAATATTTTGTACTCAGGAACTGCCTCTGCCGCTACAGAAGGCGCTTTTTTGGGCATCCCGTCCATAGCAATTTCTCTTAACACAAAGATAAACCCTGATTTTGCCTTTGCTGCAAAATTTTCCAGAAGGATAATCCAGTTTGTCAATGAGAACGGCTTGAGAAAAGGGACCGCCCTGAATGTAAACATACCGGCTCTACCGGAGAAAAAAATTAAGGGCATTTCCTTTACTACCCAGGACCTTGTCTTGCAAAGAGACAAATATGAAAAAAGAAAGGACCCAAGGGGAAATATTTACTATTGGCTGGCAAAGGAAACACCCGTTGAGGAAAGTGTGCCTAATACCGATTTAAGGGCGCTGAAGGAAGGCTGGATAACTATCACCCCAATCACCTTTGATTTAACCGATTTCAAGGAGGCAGAAAGACTAAGCTCTGTTGGGTTTGATTTATAGGCCTTACATGCTAAGTAAAACAATTAGTGTCACGTATGTTTCTTGAATAGAGGGTTGTATCATTGTATATAGTATTCTATGCCTTATAACCATTGCAATAAAGGAGGTTTTTTATGAAAGGCCCGATCAAGCTGGTAAGGTCAAATGAAATTACAGACTATAATAATCTTAAAGCCATCTATGAATGGTCGGAGGACAAGGCCTACCTTATAATTGACCAGGTTTCATTTAAAAGAAAGGTTGGCGCTATCCTATGTTATTACAATCCTCCTGTTCACCAGGTAGGAAATCCTGGGCTTGATGCATTTCTGGAGGGTTTGACCAAGGTCTTTGAAAAAAGAGATGACCTTGAATTCCTTGTTCTTTATGGCGCAAATGACCCGGTTCATGCCGGCGGAGACCTTAAAGAGAGTCTGAACAAACTGGATGCCACACTTGATGCTAAAAAAGAAAAGGAGGCAAGGGGGGAGTCTGCTGCTGAGATAGAGAAACTGTTTGAATGGGCCGATAACAGACTAAAAAAAGGAATTGCCCTCCATGGAAGCATAAGGAAAATTGCTGAGCATATGAGGGTAGTAGCTGTTTGTGGTGGCGGAACACGCTTCGGCGGCTCTGCAGAAATCCCACTGATGGCTGATGTCTTGGTAGGAGATTCCCGTAGCGCCATGTGTTTCAGTGAGGCAATGATAGGTTTAATCCCAGGATGGTCAGGAATTGGCAGGTCCTTGATTAAAGCAGGCAAAACTAACACTGAATACATGGCAAAGACATCAAAAGAGATTAAAGCCATACAATTAAAGGACGTTGGGATATATAATACTGTTGTTGACGTTTCTCTTTCTTTTCCAAAAAGGCGGAAAACCGATGACCCGGAGGCAGATAAAAAGCAATACTTAGAAGAGTCAGAATCACACAATCACAACACAGGGCTTCTTTTACTACCAATAGGCCTGAAAATTGCCACCTGCCCATCGGAAGACATCCCAAGGTTAAGCGATAAGGAAAGATCGACATTGTCAACAAAAGAGGAAATTACCCTTGAGATAGACAGGAGAAGAGATCCGGAAAATTACTCTCATCTCTGGGGAAAATCCTTGCGTGAGGAAAAAGAGGCAATTTCCCGGATGGGAAGACCATTGGCCCCACAATCCATAGAAGCATTAAACAGCCTTCTTGAAGATTATGAATTGTCATCATTTGAGGAAAACCTTTTTGTTGAACGAGAGATGAAAGCCGATGCCAATCTTTACAGGGATCCAAGATTTAGAGCCGGCCTGATTGGAACACTTGAGCAGAAAGTAGCAGATTTTAGATTATAGGAGGTATTTTGAAATGAGAAGATATTTTGAAAAAATGACATCACTTGGGAAAGAGCTGAAGGAAAGCGAAAAAACACAAGGCCGGGAAAATGCCAACACTATAGCCGGTGTTGAGAAAGAGATGGAAAAGGCCATAGAAAATAAACATCTATTAGGTTTACCGGATGAACGAATTCATAAGAGGGGAGAAAAAACAGCCATGGAGCGGCTCGAATTCTTAGTCGACCCAGGCACCTTTTTACCCCTGAACAGCCTGTATGATCCTGATTTCAATCAAGAGGGAACAACAGGTGTTATTTCAGGTCTTGGAAAAATTTCCGGTAGATACGCTTCAATAATTGCATCAGACAACAAGGTGCTTGCAGGTGCATGGATACCGGGACAGAGAGAGCATATTTTTCGTGCCCAGGATATTGCGGAACGTCTTCATATTCCACTTGTCTGGATTCTTAACTGTAGCGGTGTAAAATTAACCGAGCAGGAAAAAGTATATGCCGGGCGGAGATCCGGAGGCAGGGCGTTTTTTAGACACGCTGAACTAATTCAAAAAGGCGTGCCTGTAATTGTCGGCATGTACGGAACCAACCCGGCAGGTGGAGGATATCATGCTATAAGTCCGGCAATTATTTTCGCCCATCAAAAATCCAATATGGCAGTAGGAGGGGGAGGTATTGTCAGTGGAATGGCGCCTAAAGGCGGCTTTGATCTTGAAGGCGCAGAGACCCTTATAGAGGCAACGAGAAAATTTAAGCAGGAACCGCCTGGAGGAGTCAAGGTTCATCACGATGAAACGGGGTTCATGAGAGAGGTGTTTGATACCGAGGAAGGTGTGCTTGAGGCCATAAAAAAATGCATGGCAGGTATGCCCCTATATGATCCATCAACCTTCAGGGTAGCGGAACCTGCTGAACCCATTTATTCGGCAGACGAACTTAATACGATTGTTCCCTTTAATCAAAAACGGACATACAGCATTGAACAGGTGCTGGCAAGGGTGTTTGACGGAAGTGAACATATGGAATACAGACCTGACTATGGCCCTGAGGTGTATTGTGGGCTTGCAAAGATAGACGGCTTTCCAGTTGGTGTTATTGCCAATCGTCAAGGCTTTTTAGGCAAAGACTATCCTCATTACGCAGATGGTAAGTACCTGGGCATCGGCGGCAAACTTTACAGGGAAGGTCTGATAAAAATGAATGAAATGGTCATGTTCTGCGGCAGAGACAGGCTTCCTGTAATCTGGCTTCAAGATACATCCGGCATAGATGTTGGCGATATTGCCGAAAACGCGGAACTCCTTGGTCTTGGTCAGTCACTTATATATTCTATAGAAAGCTCAGGTCTTCCAATGATGACGGTTGTGTTAAGAAAGGGAACGGCTGCTGCACATTACATTATGGGAGGACCTCAGGCAACCAGAAACAATGCCTTTACCCTTGGTGTTCCTACAACTGAAATATATGTCATGCATGGTGAGACAGCTGCTGCTGCTGCCTTTGCAAGGAGATTGGTAAAGGAAAAGGATGCAGGAAATTCACTTGAACCGGTTATTGATAAAATGAATGCCCTTGCTCAGCAATATTATGATCAGTCAAGACCGGAATTCTGTGCAAAGGCAGGTTTTGTAGACGAAATTACGCGTTTAAGGCAATTAAGAGATTATTTCATCGCCTTTACAAGAAGCTCCTACCAAAACCCTGAGAGTATTTGCCCTCACCATCAGATGTTGTTGCCTAGATCTATCATCAGCTAATGGACTCGTTAAAGTCTGCTCAAGATTCCCTGGGATTTTGAGCAGATATCTGATTGGCTTTTTTCAAACCCTATAAGTTGGTTGACATGTTTTAGGCCAAAATTTTCTACCTGTGCCATTAGCCATTAGTCCCGCCCGAGCGGGATTAGCATTAAAAAGGGGTGGAAATAAGAAATTTTAGAGAACTTAATCAACAGGTCAATGAGGGAAAGAGGATGCCGGACAGTGTTATCCAAAAGCTAACCGCTAATGGCTGGCCCACAGATAGAAAATCTTCAACCATAATGTCTGGGCTCATACAGTATAATGAATTTTCTAATTTTTTTTATCCGGAAGAACTTGAGGTATATTTTTGACCGCCTTTTTGCCTTTCGATATAATCTTTCCTATTTTTTTTGATTCATTTGAAATTTTTTTCTTCCATTCTCTGTACAGAACAGGTGATATTAGCTGTACCATTGACTGATAGGTGACAGTAACCATGTGAGCTGTTTTAGATTTTGTTATCAATGGGCTTTGAGAAGGCATAAAAAAGGTGATAATTACTATAAGTAAATAAGCCACGATAATTCCCTTTACAAGGGCAAATCCAACGCCAAGGCCCCTGTCAAGCCAGCCAATAAACATCTTTTTAAAAATAAACTGTAAAAACACACCGAGCATGGTGAAGAATAAAACAACCGAAACAAAAAGGAGAACAAAACTGATAAGAGGCAGGTATTTTTCTATCTGGATATAAGCCTTTATGAATACAGTCACGTTTGGATAGTATTGGTTGGCAATTAACAGTCCAAAAATAATCCCTATAAGGGAAGATATTTCCCTGAAAAAACCCTTAAAAAAACCTTTGACAACAAAAAAGGTTATTAATCCAAGGATAATGAAATCAAGAACGTTCATACACAGATTTTACCAAAGAATATTTTTTTAAGTCAAGTTTATTTGCAAGAAGTAGAAAAAATATTTAACAGTTCACAGGTTCAGGGTTCAGGGTTAGGGAAAAGACTGAAATTGCATCCCAAAAAGGCTCGTAAAAAATGTGGGTTTTGCCACATCATTGCCAAGTACCATGTTCCAGGTTTGTGGATCGA
>CAYSWP010000038.1:0-11883 GCA_964434795.1 uncultured Desulfobacteraceae bacterium
GAACTATCTCGCCACTAATTTTTAGCTTTTCATGCCTTGGAGGCAGTGAAAAGAAAAATGTTAGCAATCGTCCTTTCCTGAAATAGTCTGGAGAAAAGGATTGTTTGAAGATTTCAACGCGCATTCCTTTCATTGAAATATCAGTGATGGTCCCATCCCCAAAATCTTTCATATCATGAAGATCAACAGCCGATAAAGAGTACCTAACAGGAATTTTAGTTTTTTTTCTATAATATTTCCTGATGTTAATCTTAACGAGGAACTTTTCCTTGCATAGAGGGCACAGAAGCATGAAATCTTTTTCCGGAGGGCTATCGGTTTTTACCGTGCCCTCTGCCCTGCAATTAGGGCAAGCAATTTTCATTATCATTGATGGATAAATAGTTTGAATCTTTACCATTTTGATCTATTCTTTATCTGTTTTTAGTCCCCTGGGGAACAAAGATCATAGAAGGAATGACCTTATAACCATAAGGCATATCAGGATCATATTCCAGCCTAATAAACTCATTGTTACAGTTAGGGCAGGTAACTACCATCTGTTTTCCTGATGTATCAAGGATTTTCCATTGCCATAGATCTGGAAGTTCTTGGCCGCACGATTGACAATGATATTTCATATATTTTCCTAAAATTAATCTGTTTAAATAATGTCTAAATCTGGTCGTTTTATATTAACTTGCTTCCTTATATTCTTCATGCCTGTTTCTTTTAACACAAAAAATTCATTTTTCAAAATTATTATTTTTGCGTTAAAGTATCCTCGTGTGTATCAGCATAAATGCAGATCCTTCAGTCGTGATAATTGAATTATAGGCTGGTCAGTGAAGGCAAGGGGGTAAGATGGTGGGCTAAGTTAAAGAAGAAAAGAAATTCATTATATGAAATATCTAACGTATTGTAACAGTCCACGGGTTTCCCGATAAAATTGGGGTTCAGGGTTTTGGGTTTACGTCAAATCTGAACCGCTTATCTTTTATACGTAGTTTATCTAAAGCATTATCCACTTCCGGAGCTAATGCAATAAAGGCTTTGAGTCTATCGCATATATACATTTCACAGACGGCACAGTTTTCTAACTCTTTTTCCATACAACACTTACGAATTTCGCACATGCTTTCAGTAAAGAAGAACTTAATGCCATCAGATTTGCAGCCATTACAATTAATCTGCTCTGGTTTTACCTCTGTATTGTATTGAACAGACCATTTTGCTGCCACATCTTGACGTTTTTTTCGATCGTTTTCTTGAGTGGCTATATAGCACTCACATTTTAAACAATCCAATCCACAATATGCGATCATGACATTAGCTCCTTTCTTTTGATAATGTATTTTTTCTTTCTTCTGTATAATGCCACCATTTTTGAGGTGGGGCACCTTCCATAAATTTTACTGCTGAGATAAATACGTCAGCAAGGCAAGGGTCAAAGTTTTTTCCTGTGATATTGCATAATTCTTTATACATTGAATATGGATTTTGACCAATTAGCTCAAATGGTTTACTGATACCTAATAGGCTTAGATAGCGGATTGTTGCGGGACCAATATTTGGAACGTTGGTTAAATCATGTACGTCAGCTCTTGTTTTCATTTTATTTTGCTCTGCTGAGTTTATATGGATATGTGCTGTCCAGAAAAGAGTTTCGCTTGGCCATAGTTTTCGCGATTGTTGCGGAATTAGAAATTATCATCGTCTTCTGGTTGGTCAATATACTCCCACATTTCATTTTGATGTAGCCATATTAAATCAGCGTTTCTCTGGATGTACTTATCTACGTTAATACCATCTATGAGAAGTGGTCTTTTGACCATCGTTTTGACTCTTTTGTGCGGAATGCAATATCTTTTTTGCCCCAAAGTATTAACCAAAGTTCATGCGCAAAAACAATAGCTATGTGATACCAGGCAGTTAGATGCCAGAAAAGTAACATCGCAATAAGTCCGGGTAGCTTTAGAAAAAATCCCCCTCAATCCCCCTTTTTAAAGGGGGAAGATATAGGAATACCCTGCCTTATTGAGTTGTTATTCAGGAAAACATATTTTGACACTACAGATTTGAATCGATTACAAGATTGTTTTTACTCTTTTCTCATGTTGTTAGGGTAGATTCAATACATTATAGATTATTTGATGTGCAGATTCCGCTTTTTTGTTATGTTATAATAAGGAAGGAGCAAAGCGACATCTCAACTTTAAGAACTTTTTGGGGTTTATTTAGGCATAGCCAAAGGCTTCTGCCCACACCAAAAGGACGTGATTTTCTAAGGTTAAATAAAGATGGCGACAATCCCGATGAAATCGGGATGTTGTCCGGCTTGATAAGGAGAAGTCCTGGAGCAGATGAGTTTAATGGCGTCCCCAACCGGATTTGAACCGGTGTTGTCGGCGTGAAAGGCCGATGTCCTGGACCAGGCTAGACGATGGGGACGTTATCATCTTTTTTAATTATGCTTGATCAAGATAATAATCTAATAGAAAATGAAAGATAACTCAATTAATTATTGGTCATCTATACATTATTGTGAAAATTTATGCAAGATTATTTATTGTAATGCGGAATTTTTGATAATGTTTTATAATAATTATAATGTGGTGACTTAAACAAAATAAAAATGATAGATTGCCATAAATGTGAATACTACTATGTTACTTGGGAAAAAAGATTCCCTCACGGCTGTAAGGCTATGGGGTTTAAATCTATACAACTTCCATCTGAAAAAGTATTTGTTAGCTCCAACAGAGAATGTCTTCTATTTAAGAAAAAGGAAATTTTTAAAGAAAGAAAAAATAGATAAAAATGGGCATTATGAGCAAGCAAAAGGTCTTTTTACAGGACTATTAATGTTTGTTTTTCAGTAGCTAATAGTTTATTAAAAAATTATCACAAGGCGAATTACTTTATTGGAGAGTGTAAAATGAGATTACTCATGATGTATGCAGACCGTTTTTATTATAAAACAGCCGTCAAAAACCTTGAAACTGTTTTAGAGCAAGATGAAGAAAAAGAGGTAAAAGAAGCGCTGATTGCTTTTGTTCACATGGAGGCCACGGATGAGGAGAATTCTTCTTCCATTGAAACAAAGGTTGTTAAAAACCTTAAATGGGCGGCACGGAAGAATGACACTCAGGCAATCATTCTCCATTCTTTTGCACACCTCGCGGAAACCAAAGCATCTCCAGAGGCAACCAAACAGCTTTTAGACGATACGGAGAAGCGTCTTAAAAATGCCGGTTACACAACTTATCAGACGCCGTTCGGCTATTTTTTGGACCTTGATATTCAAGCGCCAGGACATTCCTTTGCCAGATTATTTAAAAAGATAGTTTGAAAAGCCAATGTATAAAAAAGCGGCTCAAATTATTAAAAATGCTAAAAGGGTGACGGCATTTACCGGAGCAGGAATCTCCGTTGAAAGTGGCATACCTCCATTCCGTGGAGAGAACGGCTTATGGAACAAATACAATCCTGTTTTCCTTGATATTGAATATTTTACCCATCACCCCGGGGAATCATGGAAGCTGATTAAGGAAATATTCTATGATTTTTTTGGTAAGGCGGAGGCAAACGACGCCCATTATTTATTGGCTAAAATGGAAAAAGCTGGTTTTTTGCAGGCGACTATTACTCAAAACATAGATAATCTCCATCAGGAGGCAGGCAGCCAAACTGTTTACGAATTTCATGGCACATCTAAAACCTTGGCGTGCGTAAATTGCGGTAAAAAGGTTCAGGCCACTAAGGTAGATTTAAACAGTTTGCCACCGACTTGTCCGAGTTGCGGCAATGTTTTAAAGCCGGATTTTGTATTTTTTGGCGAGCCCATTTCGGAGCCTGCTAATACGCTTTCTTTTCGGGAGGCGGTAATTTCAGATGTTTTTTTAGTAATCGGAACGACTGGGGAAATTATGCCGGCGTCTATGATCCCGCAGATTGCAAAAAAGAATGGCGCTACCATAATTGAGGTGAATACCAAAGAGTCAAATTATACGCACCAAATTGCCAATATATTTATTCGTGATCGCGCCACAGCAGCAATGAATCGGTTAGCTGAAGAGCTGGGGATTTAAGTTAACATTATGATTCCCATGATCTTTTAAAAGCTTTGATGCTTTTCAAAATGTAAACAAAATAAGGCATTACAAAATAGATAAAGGGTCAGTTAAATGGACTGACCCTTTAATTTTTTCTATGGCGGGGACGACGGGACTCGAACCCGCGACCTCCGGCGTGACAGGCCGGCGTTCTAACCAAAACTGAACTACGTCCCCATGGTAGGCGGAACAGGGATTGAACCTGTGACCCTCGGCTTGTAAGGCCGATGCTCTCCCGCTGAGCTACCCGCCCTAATTAATGTGCAACAACAGGAGATTGACTCTCTTCCTTGGGTAAGACAAAAGGTTGGAACCTGTCCTTTGGCAGGAAAAGGTCTTCTCCTTTCTCCATTTTCAGGGCTTCCTCCAAGACTTCATCCATATTTTCTATAGGGATTAGCTGGACTTTCTTAAGGACCTTTGAGGGTATTTCCTCGATATCCTTTATATTTTCTAAAGGAATTAAAACCTTACTTATACCGCCTCTATGGGCGGCTATAATCTTTTCCTTCAGCCCGCCTATAGGAAGAACTCTTCCACGAAGTGTAATCTCACCTGTCATTGCCAGATTCTTTTTGACTGGTTTTCTCAGTAAGGCCGATGAAATTGCCGTGGCAACAGTTATGCCTGCTGAAGGTCCATCTTTTGGCGTAGCTCCCTCTGGAACATGAACATGTATATCTACTTTTTCATGAAAATCATCTGGAAGCCCAAGTTTTCGTCCCCTTGCACGGACATAACTTAGTGCTGCCTGAGCTGATTCTTTCATTACGTCTCCAAGGGTGCCTGTTAAATCAAGTTTGCCTTTGCCGGGCATAACGATTGCTTCTACCTGAAGGAGTTCTCCACCTACACTTGTCCATGCCAGGCCAGTAACAAGCCCTATCTTGTCTTTTTCTTCTGTTTTTCCGTAATGAAATTTAGGTATTCCCAGATATCGATTAATTGAATTTGCACTGATCTTAATTTTAGCAGATACATCTTTTTGGGCTACCTCTTTAGCGATTTTTCTACAAACAGATGCTATTTCTCTTTCAAGGTTTCTAACGCCTGCTTCTCTTGTGTAATACCTGATAATATTAAAAATAGATTTATCCGAAAAAGATAATCCATATTCAGACAGGCCATTCTCTTGAATTTGTTTCTTAATTAAAAACTTCTTGGCAATGTTTAGTTTTTCCATTTCCGTGTAGCCGGACAGCCGTATAACCTCCATTCTATCTTTTAAGGCAGCTGGAATGCTACTTAAGTCATTCGCTGTAGTTATAAAAAATACAGATGAGAGGTCATAATCAAGGTCCAGGTAATGATCGTTAAATGCTTTATTTTGTTCAGGATCAAGGACCTCTAACAATGCAGCAGATGGGTCTCCTCTGAAATCGGTGCTCATCTTATCGATCTCATCAAGGCAGAACACAGGGTTGTTTGATTTTGCCTTTTTGAGGTATTGGATAATTCTTCCAGGCATTGCCCCAATGTATGTTCTTCTGTGCCCCCTAATTTCCGCCTCATCCCTAACACCACCAAGGGAGAGTCTTACGAAATTTCTACCCATTGCCCTGGCCACTGATTTGGCTAAAGAGGTTTTGCCAACCCCTGGCGGACCAACAAGACAAAGAATAGGCCCTTTTATCTTTTTTGTCAACCTTTGAACTGCTAAATATTCAAGTATTCTCTCTTTAGGTTTGGACAAACCGTAATGATCCTCTTCAAGTATGGCTTCTGCCTCCTGTATGCTTAGCTTATCCTTTGTTTTTTTCATCCAAGGTAATGATAAAATCCAATCAATATAATTACGAACAACTGTAGCTTCTGCAGACATGGATGTCATCATTTTTAATTTTTTTAGTTCATGTCTTGTTTTTACAGAGGCCTCCTTGGGTAAATTTTTATTCTTAATTTTTCTTTCTAACTCCTTAAGTTCATTGGTAAAATCATCTTGTGATCCCATTTCTTTCTGGATAGCCCGCATTTGTTCGTTGAGGTAGTAATTTTTTTGCGTTTTCTCCATCTGTTTTTTAACTCTCGTCCGCAAACTTTCCTCAAGTTCAAGGATATCTATCTCAGCAATCAAGATCTGGTAAAGCTTTTCCAGCCTATTGCCTGTATCTTCTATCTCTAACAATGCTTGCTTTTCTTTTACCTTTATCGCCAAATGAGCTGCTATAGAATTTACTAATTGGGTTGGATCATTTATCGAGGCAATTGACAGGGCCACATCATCCCCAATTTTCTGATTTAATCCTGCATAAGATTTAAATGATGAATAGATATTTCTCATAAGGGCCTCTGTCCGAGAATTTGGGACATAGTGTTCATCGACCTTATCTACCTCTACCATCATAAAATCATTATTTGGGATAAAATTTTTTATCTTTGCCCTTTCTTTGCCTTCTATTAAGCTCTTAACGGTGCCATCAGGCATCTTAAGAAGCTGGAGAACAGTTGCAATTGTTCCAAAGGAATATATATCTTTCTGCCTTGGTTCATCCATCACGGCGCTTTTCTGTGTTGCCAGGAAGATTTCTTTCTCCTCGCTTAATGCATATTTCAATGCATTTATAGACTTTTCCCTTCCAATGAACAGGGGCACGACCATTCCTGGGAATATAACTATATCCCTCAAGGGGAGTAATGGTGTCTTGATTTTTTCTGTCTTTAGTAAATCTTCAATGGGATTTTTTTTAAACATAGAAAATCCTTATGCATATTCAATTTTATTTTCATTTTCATACAATAGCAGGGGTCTTTCATTGTCAAGGATGACCCCTGCTCCTATTACGCATTCTACTACATCTGGTTTTGAGGGAAGATCATACATAATATCCAGCATAACCTTCTCCAGTATGGCTCGTAATCCTCTGGCCCCGGATTTTCGTTCAAGGGCCTCATCTGATATAGCCCTTAATGAATCCTTGGAAAACTTCAAGGCTACACCTTCCATTTCAAATAGCTTTTGATACTGTTTGATAAGGGCATTTTTTGGCTCAGTTAGTATTCTAACTAAGGCATCAAGGCTTAGCTCTCCTAAGGTTGCAATTACCGGGAGTCTTCCTATAAATTCGGGTATCAGTCCAAACCTAAGAAGATCCTCCGGCTGAGCCAGGGCGAGGGTTTCATCAAGGTTTAATTCTGATTTTCCTCTTATGTCAGCCTCAAATCCTAATGTCTTGCTGCCGATCCTTGATCTAATAATTTTATCAAGGCCATTAAAGGTCCCTCCACAGATAAAGAGTATGTCTCTCGTATTAATCTTTAGAAAATCTTGCTGTGGGTGCTTTCTGCCACCTTTTGGAGGTATGCTTGCAATCGTGCCCTCCAATATTTTTAGCAATGCCTGCTGAACGCCTTCTCCGGAAACATCCCTGGTTATTGAAGGACTGTCGGATTTTCTTGCTATTTTGTCTATTTCATCAATATAGATAATACCCTTTGTTGCCTTTTCCACATCATAGTCTGCCATCTGGACCAGGTTTAGAATAATGCCCTCCACATCCTCGCCGACGTAACCTGCTTCAGTCAAGGTAGTAGCATCTGCTATTGTAAAGGGAACATTCAATATTCTTGCCAAAGTTTGTGCTAAAAGTGTTTTGCCAGACCCTGTTGGACCTATCAGAAGTATATTGCTTTTATCAATTTCTACATCACCTTTATCAAAGTCTTCGGTGGTTCTTTTGTAATGATTGTGAACTGATACGGAAAGAACTTTTTTTGCCCTATCTTGCTCAACAACATATTCATCTAAATTTTGCTTTATTTCTCGTGGCTTAAGAAGAGAATCCTTCTTGTTATCTTTTTCTTCCTGGTCGAATTCTTCCTGAATGATTTCATTGCAAAGAGAAACACATTCGTCGCAAATATAGACTGAAGGCCCGGCAATCAGCTTTTTAACCTCATCCTGACTCTTACCGCAGAATGAACAAACGAGCTCACCTGATATGTCACCTTTCCTGCTCATACACTGCCACTCCCTTTGTTTTTTTCAGAAATTATCATTTGCCTTTCAGTGATCACCTTGTCTACGATTCCATACTCCAGTGCTTCCTGGCCACTCATAAAATAATCCCGTTCCGTGTCATTTTTTATTTTCTTTGCAGTTTTACCTGTATGAAGCACTAAGAGCTCATTGATAGTTTCCCTTACCCGAATTATTTCCTTGGCCTGTATATCTATATCCGTAGCCTGTCCTTGTACCCCACCCATTGGCTGATGAATCATTACCCTTGAATGAGGGAGGGCATACCTCTTTCCATTTTTACCGGCTGCCAGCAAAAGTGCCGCCATGCTGCTTGCCTGACCTGTGCAAATAGTTGCAATATCAGGTTTTACATACTGCATTGTATCATAAATTGCAAGGCCGGCTGTTATTGAACCACCAGGGGAGTTAATATAAAGATTTATGTCCCTGTCTGGGTCTTCAGACTCAAGAAAGAGAAACTGGGCGATAATAGTATTTGCCATATCATCATTAACTTGCTCACCCATAAATATAATTCTATCCTTTAAGAGGCGTGAGTAAATATCATATGCCCTTTCACCCCTTGAAGTTTGTTCTACTACTACTGGTATTAGCATTTAGCTTTATTTCCTTTCAGGATTTTCTGTTTCCTTCTGTATTTCCGTTACATCATTAATAATAGCACCTTTAACAAGATGATTCAAGGTCTTTTCAGCTAAAATCTGGGCCTCAAAAGAATTCATCAAGTTATTTGATTCGTAGTATTGCCTAATCAAAGCTGGATCACTTCCTGTTCTTCCGGACAGACTGTCAAAGGCGTCCCCTATATCCTTTTCCTCAACTGTTATGGCTTCAAGGCGAGCTATTGCATCTAAGATAAGCTCTTCCTTGATCTTTACTTCAGATGGTTTTATAAACTCTTGCCTCATCTTGCTTTCAGAAATACCGGTTGATTCCATGGTCATTCCATTTTGAGAAAAACCTTCTTTTAAGGAATTGATTGAATGGTTAATTTCACTTTCAACCAAGATCTGAGGGAGCTCAAAATTAACACTGTCAGATATCTTCCCTATAAGACGTTTTTTTAATTCACTATCTATTCGTTTTTCTTCCTGTAATGTAATCTCTTCCGTAACCTTTTGTCTTAGATCTGCCAAAGACTCGAAATTATCACCAAGAACCTTCGCAAAATCATCATTCAACTCTGGGAGATCCTCTTTTTTAATATCTATAATGACGATATTAAAATTTACAAGTTTTCCAGCAAGCCTGCTATCGGAAAAATTTTCATCTAAATCTATCTCTATATCTTTTTCATCACCCTTTTTTAGTCCGACAATGCCCGATTCAACTTCCTTGTAGAAATTTCCAGATCCCACATGAACCATAAACTCCTGGCCTTTAATATCTTTAATAGGTTTGTCTTTCCAAAAGCCCTCATAATTGATAATAACACGATCCTGTTCTATTATTCCCCTATCTTCCTCAATAGAAATTAGCTTGGCATGGGACTTCCTTATTTTTTCAATGGATTTATCGACAGTTTCTTCAGAAATATTTAGCACTTCTTTATCAACGGAGATTCCCATATAGTTCTTTATTTCAAATTCTGGCTTTACCTCCATAAAAATAGCATACCTGAAAATATTATCCGGATTAATAAGCTCATCCTCTATGGAAGGTTCTCCCAATGGAAAAAGTTTAGTTTCGTCCAGTACCTTAGGAAAAGATTCCCTTATTAAATCGCTTTTTACATCATTTACAACCTGTTTACCGTAATACTGTTCAAGTATTTTTCTCGGGGCCTTTCCAGGCCTGAAGCCTTTTACCTTTGCCTTCCTGGAAAGCTGGCTGTATGCCTTATCTATGCTTTTTGTTACTTCTTCAGCATCAATCTCAACATTAATCTTTCTCTTAACCTCGCTGATCTCTTCTACCCTTGTTTTCATATCTCCTCATTACTGTTAGCCAAGCCTTCAATCTTCATAAATATCTATTAAATTTCAGCCGTTTAATCTAAGAAGAGCCGGCTGAGAACATTCTAAATGGTGCGAGAGAGGGGACTTGAACCCCTATCCGCATTGCGGGCTGGATCCTAAGTCCAGTGCGTCTGCCAATTCCGCCACTCTCGCACTATTAACAATTTTATAACATAACGATTAATTACTATGATTGAATGTGTCAAGAGGTAAAAATAATTAAAATTTAGGGTTCAAGAAAAAATAAGTTCGCAATTTCAGGTGTTGAGGCACCCGTCTGACAAGGCGTGGAAACGCAGGAATATCAGACATATTCCGAGTTTTCACAACGCAGTCAGGCGGGATGTATCGGCACCTGAAATGGGAAGTTATTTTTGAGTGAGCCCTTAGAACCCTGGTGAACCAACTAATGACTCCGCACCTTTTTTTAGTTCCTTTCCAATTGTTATGCCTTCTGCTCTTAATGTATACATCATTTTAGCGGAAATTCCTATAAAGGTTCCAAATGGGTAAGACTGAGTCAAGGGTGACATCTCAATTCTCCTGGCGTACTCTTTAAAGAAAAATGTCGGCATTGTCTGCACGCTCCCCCATTCTATAAGAGTATTACCATATGCCTTTTTTATATCTTCCCTAATGCCCCATAGAGAGAACAAGTGTGTTTCTCTAAAAATTGAGTCATTAAATAAAGAAATGATTTTTTTTGAAATACATCCAAAGGACAAATAATTTAATACCCCTACAAAAACCCTGTCTTTAGTTACCCTGCCCACCTCTTTCAGTACTGCAAGAGGATTATCAATGAACTCTAAGGTTACAATTAGGGTAGTTATATCAAATTCGTTATCTTCAAAGGGCAAGTCATCTGCCATGCTAATTTTAAGTGATGCCTTACTCCCCAATCTTGATTTCGCCATATCCAGCATATAAGGCGAGGCATCAATGCCGGTGACATCAAGCCCTAATTTATGAAAAAGAAGGAGGTGATTGCCTGTTCCACAACCTACATCTAAAATTCTTTCCCCTCTTTTCGGCCTTACAAGACGAACAATGAGATCAGTGCTTAGCTTGTCAAGCAAAACCCCGCCAGGGGAACTGAGCCATTCTTTATAAAGTTTAGCAGATTTTAGATCAAATATATGCCCCATAGTATAGCCTAATTTTTTTATTTTCTACAGGGAGAATAAAATATCAAATCAAGTCCCATCATTCTCTATATATAGAATTTCTTCATATTCCTGGCAACCATTATTATTGCCCAGTTCGCAGCTCTTTTTGAAATCACTTTTTGCCTCGTCAGGTAATCCCTTCCCCCTGAAGGCTATTCCTCTCGTGTAATACGCCTCAGCCATATTAGGGTCCAGGGAAAGGGCGTAATTGCAATCATTAATAGCGTGATCAAAGTTTGCTTTCTTAAGATAAGCCAGTCCCCTCTTAATGAAAGCCTCAATATAATCTGGATTTAATGATATTGCCCTGTTCAGGTCATTGATTGCTTTGCTATAATTTTCCATTTTTACATAAACAATCCCCCGGTTCAAATAGATTTTTGAGTCTTCCGGCCTTAAAACAATAGCCTTGGTATATGCCTCGGATGCCCTGATAAGATTTCCCTCTTGATACAGCTTGCAACCTTCATCAGACCACTGTGCAAAGGTATGGGGCCTTTGATGATTTTTTAGTACCGGGCCTATTATCCCTTTTATGTTTGCAGGCCCAAAGCGTATAAAAAACAGATAGTTGATAACAAAAACCAGTAAAAATAATCCAAACCAGACCAATATTTTCTTTTTAACATTCGATGAGTTTCCAGTTCTTACTGCAGCCTTTCCTTTTTTTAGGCCTAATCTGA
>CAYSWP010000039.1:0-11748 GCA_964434795.1 uncultured Desulfobacteraceae bacterium
TCAGCAGATCAGACCCCGAACCACCGGCGTTAAACTCATACGGGTTTTTAGAGCATGGGTGTCAAGGGCATGGGTGTCAGGCCTACACATTTCACTATCATAGCAAGGCATGGGTAATGATCATTGCCTTGCTGCCAACTGTGTAGGCCTGACACCCATTCTTCCGCATCCAGTGACACTGAAGCTGTGGTTTGATCAGCGGGTATGACCAGGGTGATATCCTGGCCGGCATCAGCAACAGGCGGCTGGTTATGATGCGTGGAATTGCTACAATGAGGGAATGTGCAGAGGAAAATCGACAATACAATTAAAAACCAGAATTTCCTATTTATTGAAAATCTAAGGTGTTTCATGGCTCTCCTCCTAAAAAAGAAAAGGGGCCAGGATAGGACACCAGATACAGCTATCCGGTGTCATATCCTGACCCCATAGTCGAAAACATATAAAGACATTGCCATTGTTTACCCCAAAACGAGCTTCTTCAGGGTCTTTTATGGCCCCAAGCCTTGCAAGGCAATTATATAAGTGGAACCGAGCGTTTTATTCTTTTGTCAACTACCTGTTGTTCGCCGTGAAAAGTAATTTTAACGAAAAATTAATCGAGTGTAACCTTTTTGAAGAAATCATTGACAAAGAACTCGCTTTTTGTGCAAAGGAGAATAGTAAATCAATCATTGTTTGTCAAGCACAAGCTGCCCGCATGATATTGTGGTTGAGCACCTTCTGTTAAATTCGTTGAATGTAAATGTATCAAAGTGATGACATAGAAGACAGATTGTGGAGAATTTATTGCCGCTTTTCGTGATGTTTTATAAAACCATGCTACACGAGGCCGACCGCTTTTACCGCTCTTTCAATCTGAGCAATCCGTTCATCGAGTCCTCCGGTGTAGCCAATCGCAATTCTTAGTAGCCCCGGTGAAAGACCCATTTTCTTTTGTTCTTCTTCTGATATTTCTGAAGATGTAGAAGATCCTGAACATGACATAAGCGTATCAAAATAGCCCAGCGAAACAGCGATGTAGCCGAAGTTCTCTTTGTTTTGCAGAACGGACATAAGCTTATTGGCCTTTTCAACTGTGCCGCAATCGATAGTCATCATGCCTCCGTAGCCGTAGCCTTCGTTAATTATTGAAGTTATCAGCTCATACTGATTGTAAGAAGGCAAACCCGGATAAACAACGGGAGCACCGATTTCATGCATCCTTTCAGCGATTGTCTGCGCTCTGTAGCTGTGTTCTCGAATGCGAAGCGGCAGGTGCGGCAGGCGCTGGATGATATCGTAAGCCGAACGGGGATCCATTGTCGGGCCGAGCAGCATTATCCTGCCTTTATGCAAGTCCATGAGTTCATAAATAAAATCCTTGCTTGCGCAAACCGCCCCGGCTATGTTGTCGCTAGCGCCGTTTATGAATTTCGTCATCGAGTAAATAACGATGTCGGCGCCTAATTGCGCGGGCGAAATCATAACCGGCGAGAAGGTGTTATCGACAATAAGTTTCAGCCCTTTATCTTTTGCCAGTTTTGAAAGGGCTTTTATGTCAGAGGTTTTAAGGGTCGGGTTGCCGACGCTTTCGGTGTAAAGCGCCTTTGTTTCAGGATTAATTGCAGCAGCAAAAGCCGCCGTATCACTGGGGTCAACAAATGTTGTGGTTATGCCCATCTCCGGGAACAGATCGCCCAAAAGCGCATGAGTACCACCGTAAATCGTGTCACTTGATACTATATGGTCCCCGTTTTTGCATATTTGCGAAAGCGTCGCGGCGATTGCCGAAATACCGCTCGCCGTGCAGACGGCGGCCTCGGTGCCTTCCATCGCGGCCAGATAACGCGCTAAAATATCGACTGTCGGGTTGAAGTGTCGGCTGTATAAAAAGCAGCCGCCTTTATCTGGGGTTTTTATGCCATCAAATATTTCCGGCATTGTGTCCGGCTCCATTACAGAAAATGTGCATGAACGCGAAATAGAAGGCGTTACACCCCCGTGCTCGCCGAATTCCCGTTTGGCTTCCGCCATTTTTTGTTCCGGATTATACTTTTGCATCTCTCTTCCTCCTTAAAAATTAAACCCCGGAAGGTTATAAATTGCGTTTTTTTCGGTGAGCAATGAGCATCAAAATCAAGGCGTGAAGGCTCGTAATAGCCCGCTATTGCTATCCTGAACAACGCAGCTATTGATGTTCAGGGCCATTGAAAAATCGCAATTTGTGGCCCTCCTGGGTATAAACCACACCGAAGTAACAGAGCGAAAAAAATGAGTCAAAAAAAGTAACTTATTATTCGCCACAATACCTAACTGGCCGCGAAATCAACAAAATATTAAGTGTTATTATAATTTTTATTCGATATATATACCACAAATAAAATGAGATAATTCGTTTTTTTTGATAAGGGCAAAATGCACCCTATATGCACCCATTCAATTCTTTAGTTTATATGCCCAGTATTTCTGGGGATTTTTTATAAACATTTTTTCATCATCTTTCCCTTTGCGAGCTTAGCGGCTTTGCGTGAAAAGATGTCTCATTTTTGATTTTCTGACCGTTTTGAACACAAATTTATTTATAAGGCACTAAAGTGAAACTAAAATCTAAAGTATTTTGTCAGTAACGCCGATTAAGAGAAGTAGGAATATGGAGGATTTTTTAATGGATATAGTAGTTGGAAGCCCAACTTCCGTCAGCATGGACTCTTCAGAAGGAAAAAAATTTACTCCTTTAAAAAGAGAACGAAAAAAAGACAGACGAAAAAATAGACGGGACAGACGAAAAAGTGTGAGGGAAGGCATATTTGTTTCTCTTTCCGCTAAGAATAATAAGCGCATGGTAAGGGATAGAAGAAGGGCAGGTTTTTGAGATCAGAGGACCTTAAAACCCCCATTTAACCCTCCCAAGACTTATATTTCCAATTTCACACCTTAAATAGAACAAACCGCCCCAAAGGCACATCTTTTCCAATTGGAGTATTTTGGAAAACGTAGATCCTTAATCAGACCCTACGGAAATCTTTTTCTCAAAACCACACAAAATATTTCATCTTTGTAAACTTTTTCCTATATAATTCGTCTAACATAACAAAAGGTACCGAAAAGGAATATTCATGAATGATAATAGAGCTGCTTTCGGTAAGCTTATCAATGATCATCAAAACAAAATTTTCCATGTTGCAATGGGTATGCTTGGAAATAGAGATGAGGCCCTTGATATTACCCAGGAGGTGTTCTTAAAGGCATTTAAATCTTACAATGACTTTCGGTTTAATTCATCCTTTGAGACATGGTTAATCAGAATCACCATAAACAAGGTAAAGGATTATATTAGAAAAGAAAAACTGAAAAGATTTCTTTTTTTAAAACCGGAAAATAGTACAGAGAAAATTATTACCATGGTTAAAGACAATAACCCTTCCCCACATGAAAACCTCGAACAGAAACAAATAGGAGTAAAATTAAAATCCTTTCAGGAAAGCCTGAAGGGGAGAGAGCGGGAGGTATTTGCCCTAAGATTTGGGTGCGAGTATAGCATTAAAGATATATCTGCGCTAATCGGCATAGGCCAAAGCTCAGTAAAAACCTACCTCTACAGGGCCTTGGACAAGGCCAAAAGAAATTTTAAAGATTTGGAAAAGCCATGAAAGATAAACATCTTACAGATAAAGAAATTTTCTCTATAATCATAGAGCCGGAAGCTTCTGAGCGAGAAACATACAGTCACCTTGAAAAATGCGCCCTATGTCAAAAACGATTTAACAAAATAAAGGCGTTTACAGGGGTCTTCCACGAGTACGTTGAACAAGGTGATATAAACTGGACAGAGGAAAAACAAAAGATCCTTGCATCCATATCAGAGCAAGATAGGCCTTCATTTTTAAGATGGAAATGGGCAACGGCCTTTACATTTGCATGTTTAATTCTGGTTTCAGTCTTTTTGTTTAAACAATTCTACTACAACAATGAAGTTTTAATTTCGGAAAGAGATTTATTGGAGGAGATTCAGATCGTTACAGATTTTAAAGGCAATGTGGAATTCTCGCAAAGCATCCTTTATTTAAGTGGTTACGAGCCTGAAGAATCCAATAGTTTCTTGAATTTATTCTTACCAATGGAGGAGGATTATAATGAAAAAGAAGATTTTACTGATGATATTTTCGGCATTACTGCTTTTAAGCGCAGTATACATGCCTGAAGCTTTTGCCTTTAAAGACCCTTTAGGGCCAGGTAGGTGGTGGCAGAGACCTTTCGTGAGGGACAGGCTGAAATTAGATTCTGATCAAATAGATAGGATAAACAGTATATGGACCGACTACAGAAAAAAATTAATTGATATAGATGGCCTCATAAAAAAGGAATTCCTTGATCTGGAAAACCTTTTAACACGCCCTGCAATTGACAGGCAAGAGGCCTATAAAATAGCGGAAAGTATAGGGCAACTCCAGGCAAGACATAGAACAGAGCAGATCAAGATGGCTATAGACATTCGACAAGAACTATCACAAGGGCAGTTTCAAAAACTTGAAGAGCTTAAAAGGGAATTGATGAAGAGGATTAAGAAGAAGCGTTTTCCAGAACACGGACGCCCTGAAAGGCTGGAAAATCAATAAAGCCATATTTCTAAAACATAGGAGTGGAAAATAAGCCGGCATGACTGCCTGTCGAAGGCAAAAAGATAACCGTGAATTGTGATGGACTCGTAAAAAGTCGAAAAATGCTTTTTTTCGTCATTCCGACGGAAGCCGGAATCCAGTAAATTCAATACGTTCTGGATACCGGATCGGGCCTCCCCCGAACCGGGCATAAACGCTAACTTAAGAGAACAGGATTTATCATTCGTCATTCCGGCGAAAGCCGGGATCCAGAGCCTGCTTCGAACCCCGATTCAGAGAGGCATCAGTGAACAAACAGCCGGTATCTATCAATTGGCCGCTGTTCATCAGATAGCAGACAGGGTACATTCAAAAATGCTTAATGGTCAGGAATAGGAGCTTATCAAAGCAATATAAACTATTCACCCTCACCCCAACCCTCTCCCATCCAGGGAGAGGGAGTTTTTTTACTTTTTTCGGTTTTATTAGGTTTGATAAATTACTATTTTAATTGCTGAAGGGTAGTGGACTTGTCCGGCATATTTCCGGTATAAATCCCGATTCATCGGGTCTAATATTAAGTTTAGTTACATAAGAGAATTCAAGTTAATTATTTTTATTTTGAACAATTTTTTTCAGTAGACGAATGTAATAAAAAGTAATATACAAGGAACGTTAGATTTATTAAGATCATTTGAGACTTAAAAATTCTTTTGCAAATAAAACGCAAACAATATACAAGCATTTGAATAAAAATTATAATTTATGGAACCTAAAAAAATAAAAACTACGCTTTCCCCAGGCACCTATTACTTTTCTGGAAATGAGGCAGTTGCAGAGGGCGCTATTGCTGCCGGCTGTCTGTACTACGGAGGATATCCCATAACACCTTCCAGTGATATAATGGAACGTATAAGCGTGAGGTTTAAGGATATTGGCGGCACTTTCATGCAGATGGAGGATGAAATAGCATCCATATGTTCTGTGATAGGCGCTGTTTGGGCAGGTGCCAAGGCTATGACGGCAACGTCCGGTCCCGGCTTTAGTCTTATGCAGGAGGGAATTGGTTATGCTGCATTAACAGAAACGCCCATGGTTATTGTTGATATCCAGAGAGCCGGCCCTGGAACCGGACAGGCAACACGGGTGGCAAGTGGTGATCTTATGCAGGCTGAATGGGGTTCCCACGGAGACTATCAAATTATCGCGCTCTCTCCATGGTCGGTACAGGAGATGTATAGTCAGACTATAGATGCCTTTAACCTGGCAGAGATTTACAGGGTACCTGTTTTTCTCATGGGAGATGAGGCTATAGGGCATTTAAGAGAGAGGGTGGATATCGAAGAAGAGGTCGAGGTTTTTAACAGGGTAAAAAAACCGGGTGAAGCCCCTTTTGGCACTGAAAAAAAAGATGGAGTCCCTCCAATGCCTGCCTTTGGTGAAGGAGAAAAACTGCTGGTGACAGGGTCAACCCATGATGATCGTGGTTTCAGAAAGACTGATGATCCATCAGTCCATTCAAAGCTCGTTAGTCGTATTAATGATAAAATATTAAATAACAGGGATAGCATTACCCAAACCGAATCATACCACTTAGACGATGCTGAGATCATTGTTGTCTCCTATGGTTTTACTGCAAGAAGCGCACTATTTGCCGTAGATGAGCTTAGAGCTGAGGGAAAAAGAGTTGGACTCCTCAGGCTTAAAACAATCTGGCCTTTTGCTGACAATAAAATACATAAAATTGATAAGAGCGTAAAAAAGATTTTTGTCCCAGAGATGAACAGGGGCCAGGTAGCAGGTGAAATAATGAAATATGCCAAATGTGATGTTATTACCTATAATCAGACCGATGGTGAAATTATCCATCCCCATACAATAATGAATGAATTAAGGAAGCTTTTATAATGGCACGGGATCTGGAAAAATACCTACGTCCAGGCGTACAATCAACACCCTTTTGTCCTGGTTGTGGTCATGGAATATTGATGAACCTTACTCTCAGGGCGATAGATGAACTCCATCTTAATATGGATGAGATGCTTTTTGTATCAGGCATAGGCTGCGCCGCCTGGATACCAAGTCCTAATTTCAATGCAGACACCCTACATACGCTCCACGGGAGGGCTATCGCCTTTGCAACAGGTGCCAAGATGTTCAACCCAAAACTAAAGACTATGGTGATAAGTGGAGATGGAGATCTCACCTCTATTGGGGGAAATCACCTTATTCATGCTGCGAGACGAGATATTGATTTAAAGGTTATATGCGCAAACAACATGATATACGGCATGACCGGCGGACAAATGGCCTCTACAACGCCTGAAGGAGCCTATACTTCTACCAGCGTGGACGGGAATCCTTATCGACCCTTTGACCTCTGCAAATTAGTGCTTGGCGCAGGAGGTTCTTATGTAGCCAGACATTCAGTAACTCAACCACTCTCACTGATCAATGCCATAAAAAAATCCCTTACGATTACTGGATTTACCTTCATTGAAGTTCTTTCTCCCTGTCCAACTCAATTTGGAAGAAGAAACAGATACGATTCCCCGGCAGATATGATGAAAATTTTAATGGAGAGATGTATTTCCAGGGAAGAGGCAGACAGTTTCTCTGAAGATGAGTTGAAGGACAAGATTATTACTGGAGAATTCAGCAATGGGTAATCTTAAACAAATTCGTATCTGCGGCTTTGGTGGACAAGGGGTAGTTTTGGCTGGAACAATCCTCGGCTATGCCGCCATTAATGACAGAAAATGGGTTTCCGGTTCCAATGCTTATGGCGCCCAGGCCAGAGGAGGCTCCGCAAGGTCTGAGGTAATCATCTCAAAAACCCCCATCAAGTACCCCCATATAATAAAGGCAGACATCCTTATCGCCATGTCACAGACTGCATATGATGATTACATTA
Source organism: uncultured Desulfobacteraceae bacterium (assembly GCA_964434795.1). GTDB lineage: Bacteria > Desulfobacterota > DSM-4660 > Desulfatiglandales > B25-G16 > M55B121. The sequence continues at coordinate 7,495 of CAYSWP010000039.1, forward strand.
ATGATGTTGCTGAGGAGCATGGCATTGTTATCTATGATAATATGTTAGTGAACCCTGTGGACAGGAACGACGTTCATCAAGTTGGTGTTCCGGCGACTAACACGGCAATCAGTGAATTAAATAACAAACAGGTATCCAATATTGTTATGTTATGCGCATCAACGGCAATCACTGAAATGGTAAGCAAGCAGGCAGTAATTACATCTATTAAAAATAATGTTGAGGAACGATTCAGGGAGCTAAATCTAAAGGCCCTTGAGGTTGGATATAATGTAGGCGAGGGATTGAAATGAGCAGTAAGGAGTGGGCAGTAGGAAAAAAACACAAAATACAAAATAATATAAGAAACTCAAAATGGCTATAGAAGGAAGAACCCATAAACCAGTTATTGATTATGAAAAATGCAACACCTGCTCGGTCTGCATTGAGGCATGCCCTGCTGAGATAATACCGGATATGCGAACTGAGACCGATAGCCTCCGTGGAGCAATCTACAGCAATATTGATACCGATCTAAGAATTAATATTTCTAAAGAATTTAATTCTCCACCCTGTCAGGCTGCCTGTCCTATTGGTCAGGATGTTCGTGGATACATGAGGCTCATTGCGGAAAAACATCATAGGGAAGCCCTCAGCCTAATAAGGGAAACTAATCCCCTCCCCTCGGTGTGTGGATACGTATGTCACCACCCGTGTGAGTTAGCATGCATTAGAGGTTCAGTGGATGAGGCGCTGTCAATAAAGTCTTTAAAAAGATTTGCAGCAGATTATGATGATGGTGAGATAGCTCCGACTAAGATAGAAAAGGCACAGGGTAGAAAAATAGTTATAATAGGCTCAGGCCCTGCTGGATTAACAGCGGCACATGAGTTATCTAAACAAGGCTATACAGTAGAAATAATAGAGAGTTATCAAGAGCCCGGCGGCATGCTTGCGTGGGCTATACCTGACTTCAGGCTACCTAAGGAAACCCTTAAAAGAGATATTGAATACATAAGAAAAATGGGTGTGACCATTAAAACAGGAATCAGTCTTGGCCTGGATATAACTATTTCGGATATAAAAAAGGACGGAGCTGATGCTATTATCCTGGCTACAGGTACTCAAAAAAGCCTTAAAATGAAAATAGAGAATGAAGGGAATTTTAAGGGATTCATCGATTGCCTTAACTTTTTAAAGGGGTATTCCCATCATGATGATATGCATTTAGGCAATGATGTGTTGATTATAGGGGGTGGTAATGCCGCCATAGATACTGCCCGGTCAGCCATTCGTTTAGGCGCCGAAAAAGTAACGATTCTTTATCGCAGGGGACGAAATGAAATGCCCGCTGACAGGGATGAGGTTGATGAGGCGCTCTCTGAGAATGTGGCCATAGAATTTCTCACTGCCCCAAAAAGGATAATAGCTGAGAATGGAATAGTTAAAGGATTACAATGCGTTAAAACCAGGCTTATTGATGATGCCAATTCAGAAAGACCAAGACCTGTAAACATTGATGGCTCGGAATTTATTATTAATGCCGGCGCAATTATATCGGCTATAGGCCAGGAAACAGACTTTTCCTGGATAGAAAAGGACAGCTCCCTTCAAATAACACGGAAAAACACCCTGGCCATCAATGATAAAACTATGATGACGGACATGGAATGCGTTTTTGCAGCAGGGGATAATGTAAACGGACCTACCACCGTTGTTGAGGCAATGGCCAGTGGCAAAAAAACGGCTAAATCAGTTGATAACTTTTTATCAGAAGAGAGAAAATAGATTTGGGTAAAGAGAATTACATATCTAACGAGTGTAAAAAAGAAATTTTAAGCCGAAACCAGGAAAGAAGCAATCCTTATGCAACAGGTTCAAATAAAGTTGAGGTGGTTAAATCTACCTTTGATGAGGAGACGGCTGTAAATGAGGCAAAAAGGTGCCTGGTGAATAATTTCTGTGACAGTTGCGATCTCTGCAGGTATTCGTGCCCGGATATGTGCATCACCAGAAATAAAAGCACCGGACAGATTGAAATTGATTATGATTTCTGCAAGGGATGCGGTATCTGTGCCTTTATCTGCCCAAAAGGCGCAATAACCATGGTTCGTGAAGAATAACCCGCTTATCAAGAAGGGTATTAAAAGAATAATTCTGTAATCTTAGTGTCTTGGTGCCTTAGTGGCTCCTAAGAAACTTAAAAAAAGTTTCTTTCATATATAACCCTGGAACGAAGCGCCGGGGTCATTTGCTGAGAAGTTATATCTTTCTTTCACAAAGCTGCTCTCTTAGCCTCTCACTTAAAAATATAATTGATTCTAAATCAAGATGCTCTGTAATAGTTTCATCGAATAAGAGTTTCGCCTTTGCATCAAAACCCTCTTCCTTGTCTTCCTCCCAAAATAAAAGCATTACAGGAATCCTCGGAAAAGGTCTAAAGAGAAGCACAAGATCAGCAAATTTTTGCTTTTCCGTAATATTAACTCCTCCAATACGTTCAGCTGCCTCCAGTAATTCTTCAGTATACCCATCAAATCTTGCTACCAAAGGATTTTCTACGCTGTCTCTCATGGATACTATTTTGGAAACCGAATTGGGAAATTCCTCTATAGCCTTCCATTTTCCATTAGGCTTAGAACTGCCTTTTTTTATGATGTGGTTGTAAATTAAAACCTGCTCTAATGTGTTTAGTGAAGGTCCATTCTTATATGAGATGTTTTCTTCGCTTATAACAATACGGTCCGCAAAATAAGGTAGTTCTAAAAAACAATTCCCACTATCTTTATAAAGATTCCCTCCAATTATATCTTGCAAATCCTCTATTTTTATTGAAGATGCCTTTTTCTTTGCCCATTCCAAGGCTTCCTTAGACACATCCTTCTTAAGATGTTTTCCTTCTGAATACTGTTTCTGTAGAATCTCTTGGTATTTTTCAATTACTGCAGGACCAAGATGAGGACATTTGTTCAAGGGTATCTTTTCTTTTACAACCATGCTGGCAAAGGCAAGACATGTAGGAAAATTACAATCTCCACAGTTAGTTTTCGGCAGAATATTTTTATAAATATCAACTGGTGACAATGACATACTCATTCCTTCAAAAATAAAATTCTAACAACACCATTTCAGCTTGAAATACTCTTAATGGTATCTTATGAAACCTGCAACATTAGAAAACAGCGTGGCGATGTATTAAAAAAGAGTTAAAAATCCCGCTGTCTGTAATATCGCAATCTATATCATAGAAAACCCAAAGTATCAATAAACTATAAGTTCAGACCTCGTCATTCACATTAAACAAATGCCCATATTAAATATATTTTTGAGAAAATTTTCTTGACAATATAAATAAAGTATGTAATGGTTTAACCATTCTAAACTAACAAAAAAGAGTGATACTATGTTCCGCGAGGCAAAACAAAACAGAATATTTCAGGACGTAGTTCAACAGATTCAGGATGCCATACTTAAAGGCAGCTTGAAACCGGGAGACAAACTGCCCCCGGAAAGAGAGATGAAGGAAATTTTTAGATCGTCCAGGGGAACACTGAGGGAAGCGCTTCGTATATTAGAGCAAAAGGGGCTTATCACAATCAAGACAGGTGTTGCAGGCGGAGCTGTGGTGAATTCCCTTACTACTGACCAGATCAGCGAGAATCTGGATCTTCTTATACGATATCAAAAGGTATCCCTTAGGGATCTTGCAGAATTTAGAGAGGGAGTTGAAGGTATTGTTGCAGGCCTTGCTGTGGAGAGGACTAAAAGTGAAGATATCCAGTATTTAAAAAAGCTTTTAGCAGATGCAAAAAGCCACCTTGATGAAGGGGCCTGTGGCTGGGATAATTTCATTCATGTGGACAACCAATTGCATATGGCTCTGGCTCATATTGCCGGAAATCCCATATATGAATCAATTCTACAGACGGTTTACGATAATATACACCGTTATTTCGATCAATTCCTTCCAAGAGAAGAGGCTCTCCTAAGGGAAAATTATCAAGATCTTTGCGAAATCGTTGAGGCGGTGGAAAATAGACAGGCAGCCCAAGCCCATTTACTGGTTCAGAATCACGTATATCGATTCAACCGGTTAATGGAGGAAAAGGCAAAGAAATCTGAGGATTAAAATTTATCAACCTGTGCGGTTAGCCATTAGCTAAAAGCTAACCGCACAGGTTAAAACTTATTTATTTTTACCCGGCTTTCCCGGGTTAGATATAAGGTAACCGTTCACAGGTTCAGGGTTTCCCGCTGAAAGCGGGATTCAGGGTT
>CAYSWP010000040.1:0-11731 GCA_964434795.1 uncultured Desulfobacteraceae bacterium
TAACCCAATGAAATCAATTGTTAATGGAAAAAGCGCAAAGCGGTTAACCTTGAACCCTGAACCCTGAACCCAGACCGAACTGATGTCCAATTAATTTGCAATCCCGCTTGATATAAAGATCTTCAGTCATTTTTATAATGAAATGACGAGGTCTGTATTTATAATTGCATGAGCTGCTAATTTATCCTGAACCATTTCCTTGGGTCAAGGTTAAATCCCCCCTTTCTTATTTCGAAATACATGCCGGGCCCAAAATTCAGCCCCGTGTCTCCTGCATTTCCCACTATTTCTCCTTCTGAAACCACTTCTCCTGCCTCTTTTTTTCTCTCCTCAAGATGGGCGAACATGGTAAAATATCTTGCCCCATGATTAATAATAATCATCTGGCCATAGCCTTTAAACCACCCTGAAAAGACAACTGTGCCAGGAAAAACCGATTTAATCTTATCTCCAAATTTTCCTTTAATATATATTCCCTTTCTATGCATAAACGGATCATGATTTCGGAATGCGGAACCGTTAATTATTTTCCCCCTTAGCGGCATAGGTAATTTACCCTTCATTTTAACGAATGTTTCTATTAATGTCTTTTTTTCTTCTTTTTCCAAGCCTGCAATTTTTTGGCTAAGGGCATGGGAGGCTTCCTTTAGTTCCTTGACGGCTTTTTCATAAAACTCCTTCTCTTTATGTGTCTTCATTAACAAAAGAAATTTTCTTTCAATATCCTTTTCCAGCATTGCCGCACTTTTTTTCTCGGCTGCTTTTAATGTTTCAATATTGAATCTATCTTTGTTTAATAATCCTATCTCCTTCTCAAGCTTTTTCCTCTTTGAAGACAGATTATCCATTATTTTTCTATCATGATCAATAATGGCCTTGATATATTTTATTTTCTTCTGAACTCCCTGCAAGCTTCCATTGGCAATTAAAAGACTCAGATATCCGGATTTTCCAAATTTATAAAATGCCACTAAGCGACTTTCGAAGGCCTTTTTAACCTCCTGAATGGAGGCATTAAGGTCTTTGATTTTCTCCCGACTTTCAATTATTTTAGCTGAAAGTCCTTTTATCTCGTGCGATAGTTTTTTAACGTATTTCCTGTTTTCCGCAGTGTTTTTTTCTAATCTTTCTAACTCGTCCAGAATGTTTTTTTCTTCAATGTATACGTTTGAGAGGCCCCCCTGCTGTTTTAAAAGCTGTTCCTCTATATGCTGGGCTTGAGAGACAGCCTCTTCAGCATAATCCTTATCTCCTGCTATGGAAAAACAAATACCAATTACATTGGAGCCGATCACAGATAAAATCAACAAATATGCAAAGGCAATAATATGGTTCATGTTCTAAAAAACCTGCCTAAGGCTATACTGCTCCCTGCAAAGCCTACAATAACACTCATGAGCAACAAAAAAATAGTGAGAAATGGCGAGATAAAGACTATATCAAGTGTGGCAAAGCCAATTCTGAAGTCTGCCCTGATTATGACTGTCATATAAGCTGCAAAGAGAATCATTAAGGCGGCAAGGCCTCCGAGTAAGCCCTGAATTGACCCCTCAATTAGAAACGGGGTCTTTATAAATAGATTTGTCGCGCCAACCAAACGGAGTATCTCTATCTCATTTTTCCTGGCAAATACAGTAAGTTTTATTGTATTGGTAATAATAAAAAGTGTTGCCAGAAAAAGCAAGCCACCAAGAATGGATCCAATGAGTTTTATTCCCCCCATTATCGCCTTAATCTTTCTTGTCCATTCCTGGCTATACTGAACCTCGTCAATTATATCCATTTTCTCCAGTTTGCTCTTTATACTATAGGGAAGAGAGTCCTCTCTATCCGCTATGGAAAAAATAATTTCAAGAGATGCAGGAAGGGGATTTTCATGCAAGCCACTGAGCAGTCCTGCCTTATCTCCCAGCTCTTTTGCCAAAACCTCCATTGCCTCTTCCTTGGAAACAAATTTATCAATAGTCACTCCTTGGATATTGATTAACTCCTTTTTTATCTCCTCAACCTCAATGCTTTCCGGCCGGCCTTTGAAATATATGGACATTGTTAATGATTTCCCCAATTCATCGGTCCAATGGTTTATGTTTACATAAACAAGGATAAAGGAAATAAAAATGAGGAATGCTATTGCTATTGTTCCTATCCCTACTAAGTGCACCATCCTGTTATCAGCAATGTTAGTCAATGCCTGCCGGAAAAAATACTTTACAAACGCTGTTTTCATTTAACTATCCTACCCTTATTAAGGGTTACTATCCTTTTGCCTGTATTTTTCAACAGCTCTTGGCTGTGTGTTGCCACAAGGACAGTTGTGCCCCTTTCATTTATTTCTCTTAATACTGCCATTATCTCCATGGTCAGGTCAGGGTCGAGGTTTCCAGTAGGCTCATCTGCTAATAAAATCAAAGGGTTATTGATTATTGCCCTTGCAATAGCAACTCTTTGCTGTTCCCCTCCTGAAAGCTGGGGCGGGTAGTAACGCTCTTTTTTTGCCAGTCCCAGGTGCCTTAGGGTCTGATGTACCTTTTTTCGTATAATGGAGTATTGTACTCCTGCTATTTCGAGGCAAAGAGCCACATTATTAAACACATTCCTGTTTGGCAATAGTTTAAAATCCTGGAAGACTATCCCTATCTTTCTTCGTAAAAACGCCAGCTCCCTTTCTCTTATTCTATTGAGATTTATTCCATTTACCAAGGCATTACCGCTGGTAGGTTTTTCCGAACAAAAGATTATCTTGAGAAGTGTGCTTTTTCCTGCACCGGAAGGCCCGGTAATAAAAACAAACTCTCCTTTCTCTATCTTTAAGCCTATGTCAACAATTGCCGGATTTTTTGGACCAAAGCTCTTACATACATTAAATAGCTGAATCATCATAAAAGACCATAAAAGTTCGTTAGCTTATAGAGATACACCTTTTGCAATCTTGCAAATACACGAAAAAACGATTTTCAGATAGTCAATTTTTATTGTTTGTTTGATATAATAATAGATTTCAGGGAAAGGGGCAATAATTTTTAACCCAGGTTAGATACAGCAATGATATTGTGGGATTAAAGAAGAAATTTAAATGTTGGAGCAATAAATAATCCACAGAACCACAAAGACATCAATGGATAATTTTTCAAGAAAGGAAACAGCTCAACATGAATTCTTTGATTAGAAGATATAATTGTGACTCAACAGGACATGAAGCCCTTTTTTTAGGTGGTAAATTAGATGCCTGATTTCATAGGCTGGAGATAGGATTAAAGATTATAATCAGGAAGGATTAAGGGTCGGTCTCTCATGAACAATACCATATTATGCGTCCAGTACTCCCCTGACTGTTTTTAATGCCTCTTGAAAACGATAAGGTTTGGCCACAAAGGCCAATGCCCCTGCATTTAATGCCTTTTTAACACTCCCGTTTATGGTATATCCACTGCTAATTATTACCCTTGCCTTACTATCAATCCTTAGCAATTCATCAAGGCATTTTAGCCCTCCCATTCCCGGCATGCCAACGTCTAACATTACAATATCAATGGAGGAATTGGAGTATTTGTGTATAGCCTCCTCGCCACTGCGTGCTATTATGACCTGGTAATTGTATTTGCCAAGCATTTCTTCTCCTATATCTAAAATAGAACTGTCATCATCTACTAAAAGGATTGTTTCCGGTCCATTCAGGGGATGTTCCGTCCCTATTTTCTTCTTTGCCTTAACGGGAATTGTATTGGAATCAGCCACAGGCAAATATATATCAAAGGTTGTCCCCTTATTGGGCACACTAACACATTCAATAAATCCTCCATTATCTTCGATAATATTCTTGACTGTAGACAGACCAAGACCTGTTCCTTTTCCAGGTTCCTTGGTTGTGTAAAAAGGCTTGAAAATATGCTCTTTTACCTCTTCAGGCATGCCAAGGCCTGTGTCGGATACCTTTAAAAGAACGTATTGCCGGCCTGCTTTGGCATATAAACCACCTTTATTTAATGAGGCATTATCCGTCAAAAATTTAAGTTCTCCACCGTCCGGCATAGCGTCTCTTGCATTAATTGCAAGATTAATTATTATCTGCTCAATCTGCCCGGCATCAACCTTTACCCTTTTCAGGTCATCTGCTAACACAGATTTTATACTAATCATCTTTGGAACGGTTCTTTTAAGGAGATCGGCTGTTTCAATTATCTGTGCATTTAGGTTAACATACTTAGATTTATTGTCTGCCTTTCGCCCTAAAGTTATAAATTGGCGGCTTAATTCGCTCCCTTTTGTGGCTGCTTGCTGAATCTGTATTAATTTCTTGTAATCTCGATCATCCTCGTGCTTTCTAAGCAAGAGCAGCTCAGCATTTCCCAATACTGTCTGTAAAATGTTGTTAAAATCATGGGCAATACCCCCTGCCATTGTAGCCAGGGCCTCCATCTTTTGCGACCTCTTGAGCTGTTCTGCCATTTGTTTATATTCACCCTCATGTAAACTGAGGGTTTCTATTTCTTTCTCGAGATTAATTATTCTGGTCTGCAAATCTTCAGTAGACAACTCTTTCATATATATCCTTGTCGGATTGTTAAAAAATTTTCCCTTAATTTCTGACAGGGCATCACCATTTTTGGAATTTATAAAAACGTGTATAATATAAGCAATTCCCATGCCATTTGAATGTTACTTGTATGAGTGCGTATCCCATGGATTATTTGCCCCTTATGCCACTATTTTCCTGCAATATGAACTTATTAGTGTGCATTAAGCAGGAGAATTTATAATTTTCTTGAAACATAAGGAGGCTTATGGATGATGGTGAAAAAAATTATGAATTTTTATTACCTTAATGTTGGTAGAGGTCGTTGGGCAGTAAGGCTGTAAACTATGAAGTTAGCCTTAAATAATTCAGCTTTGATGCAAGGGTGTTGCGATGGATACCTAAAATTTCAGCAGCCTTTGTTCTGTTCCAACTTACACTTTCAAGTACGGTACCCACATATTGCTTTTCAAATGTTTTCATTGCATCCTTTAAAAGCATATCTTTGATTTCAGTCTTTGTCATTGTGAATATGGGTATATCCTTAAGATGGATTACAGGTCCCTTGCACAAGGTAAATAACCTTTCTACTAAATTTTCAAGCTCCCTGACATTGCCGGGCCAATCGTATTTCACAAGTGTGTTAATTGCCGGCTGTGAAAAATTCTTTCGTTTTGATCCTCTAATCTTAGATCGTACTTCTAAGAAATGGTTTAGAAGGAGAGGAATATCTTCTCTCCTTTCCCGCAAAGGAGGCACCTTTACGGGAAAAACATTAAGTCGATAGAATAAATCATTTCTAAATTTCCCCTTTGATTTCATTTCATTTAGGTCTTTATTGGAGGCAGCAATAAATTTTGCATCAACTTTAATTACCTTGGTACTTCCCAATCTTTCAAATTCTTTTTCCTGTATAACCCTAAGGAGCTTAGCCTGCATATTAATATCCAGGGTGTCGATATCATCAAAAAAAACAGTGCCTCCCTGGGCTATTTCAAGCTTACCGATAACCGTATTTAGAGCACCTGTAAACGCTCCCCTGTTATGGCCGAACACCTCGCTTTCCATAAGGTTCTGCGGTATGGAGGCACAATTTATAACGACAAAAGGGTGGCCTTTTCTTGGACCACGCTGATGTATGGCCCTGGCAACGAGTTCTTTTCCTGTTCCACTCTCTCCCTGTATAAGAACTGTTCCGTCACCTTGAGAGATGTTTGATATGAGTTCAAATATTTGCATCATTTCCTTGCCTTTGCCTACCATTTTTTCAAAGGGCTGCACCCTCTCCAGTTCATTCCTCAGATAGGTTACCTCTTTAACAAGGCTGTGCTTCTCTAATGCACGATGAATAACTGAAATCACCTCATCAACATTAAATGGTTTAATTATATACTCATATGCCCCAATCTTTATTGCCTTTACCGCTGTTTGAACCGCATTAACAGCAGTTACCATGATTATCTCTATACCTGGGTCCATTTCCTTTAATTTCGCCAGCAAATCAATACCATTTATATCAGGCAAAAGTATGTCGAGCAATATTAGGTCAACAGGGTTTTTAGAAAAGATATCAACGGCATCTTCCCCAGACTTAGCTAAAAGAACATTAAATTCGTCTTTTAAAACCATGTTAAAGGATTGGCGAACGCCTCGTTCATCATCAACAACAAGTATGGTATTTCTCTTTTCCATTCCACCCCTCGTATAAATCACGGAATATTTCTGATAGATTCTTTAAAAACAAGGTTTTACTGTTTTTCATATTTAACATATAATTCAAAATTCGTCAAGATACTCAGGCATATAAATCTGATTGGCTACAAAGGCCTAAAAGATGATATGCACTGAAAAGTGTGCATCACTGCACAGTTTTATGTGCAAACCAATATAAACTTCCCATTGAGGAAAATCTGCATTATATTGATATACTGTCTCATTGTATTTTAATCTAAAAAAATTACTATTTGGCATGAATATTGTTAGATTAATTTGGATTGTATGATAAAAATAAATTACTGCCTGCAGACAGTGGCAAGGGAGGAATTTTGAATCGTCACCCTGAATTTTCATGCAGGCTCAAAAACTATCAAAAAATTGCGACCTGTGCGGTTAGCCATTAGCATTTAGCCATTAGCATTAAAAAGTGGTGGAAATGAGAGATTTTAGAGAACTTAATCAACAGATCAATGAGGTAAAGAAGATATTGAACAGTTTTATCCAAAAGCTAATCCCGCCTATCTTTGGCGGGACTAAAAGCTAACCGCACAGCTTGAAAAATTGCAGAAACCGGAGGTTTAGCATGCGAATCAATCTTAGTAAATTCTTGCAGTTAAAATTTAATGTTTTTATCTACAGGTCATTGGGATGGGGAATTGCATATCTTTATATAATCATTCTTGGAAGATTATATCTCTTTTTTAGCATAAAGGAAAAAAAGAAAATTGTACTTGCTGTTGAGGCAGTATTTTCAAATCATAAGAAGCACCCTGAAATAAAATCAATTACTGGAGATATTTACAAGGGGATATTGTATCACTATTATGAGAAGTTATTTAATGCATTTTCTTCTGCTGAGGAACTAAAAAGTTTTATGCGCAAAAACATGGAAGATGAAGGGCTTGCAGCAATAGAGGAGGGACTTTCCATGGGTAAAGGCGTTCTCTTGGTTACCAGTCATTTTGGCGGCGTAGAGTTTGCCCCGGGCTATCTGGCAGCAAAGCATTTTCCTGTTACAATAATTGTCAGATTTTCCTCACGCTCCTTACGTGATATATCAATTGAAAAGGCATCTAAATTTTCATCCAGGATAATAGATGCTGATAGCACACCTAACATTCTAAAAGCCATTCATGATAACCTAAAAGAAAACAGGGTAGTAATTACACAATGCGATGAGATTGATGAATGGAAATCATCAAGAGAAAACATTGATTTTATGGGCAATCAGATTAAGTTAGACAGGACGATTAACATCTTGACAAGAAGACTGGATACATATACGGCCTTTGCAGTAATGCACAGGGTTAAGGAAGGAAAGTACCGGTTTATAGTGAATTCGCTGAATGACATTTTGGCAAAATTAAAAAGTCCAGAAAATAGATCAACCGGGGCCCTGGCATTAAAATTCCTGGAGCATTATATATACAAATTTCCTGAGGAATGGTACCAATGGAAAAAGTACTATGGAATAATAGATTTTCCCTCCCCAAGGAATGTACCCCATAAAGCATTACCTGCAGCCATACTTCGTCCGGCGCTTGCAGAGGGGCAATAAACACGTATTAAGATTAAAATTTATTGAGTTGCAATAAATTTTAATATGTCCAATTAATTTGCAATCCCGCGGGATATAAATGTCTCCAGCCACTTGCATAATGTGAATGACAAGGTCTGTACTAAGTAAATGAACAAGGAAATAAGCTGTATAAACAGCAAAATCATCATAGAGTATATAAGAAAAAACAACTCGGGACACCTTTCATCATTGCTTGGCGATCTTGACCCTGAGCTTGATAATCTCGCTGATCCTATAGAATTTCTCACCGATACAAATAACTGGATCTCCACGGCAGTAATTGTAAAGATGTTTGAAAGGGCAAAATCAATCCTTCACGATGATTCAGCGCCCAATAAAATAGGTAAATTTGCCATAGAGAATGCCCACTTAGGTTATATCCAAAAGATATTCGTAAAGGCCTTCTGGTCGACAAAAAAGGCCCTTAAATTTGTCCAAAAAATTAACGATAAATTTAACCGAAATAAAAGGGTAGAACTCGTCGAGATAAAGAGAAATACCGCCATTATCAGGCTTCACTGGAAAAAAGAGATGAATCCTTCAAAGGATTTATGTCTCTATAATCAGGCTATCTATGCCTATCTCCACACCATATGGGGCGGAAGGCCGTTGGATATTCAGGAAAAATGCTGTTTCTTTGAAGACAACCCCTTTTGTGAATACCATCTGCAATGGCCTATGAAAAGCAGGATCTATGAATATCTCTCGAGATTTTTTACCTCAAGGGCAATGCTAAGGGATATAATAGCGGATCAGGAAAAAAATAAAGAGATTATCGAAAAAAAATACACCGAGATCAATCAACTTAATGTAAGGCTAAACCGTAAAATCAAACAACTCATTGCTGTCCAAGATACTGGTAAGGCCATTCTCTCCCTGCTGGACTTGAAACATGTTTTAAGCGCTATAATGAATATTCTCGCCAACACATGCCGGATAAATCGTGCGGTTATAATGCTTGTTTCTGAAGATGGAGAATACCTTGAATATCTGCATGGAACAGGATTAAACGGTGTCATCCCAAAAGAAATAAAAAATTACCATGTTTCCCTATCCAGGGTAAGCAATATTCTTGCGAGGGTCGCCGGCACTGGAATAGCAGAGTATATTCCGGATGTTAATGCCTCCAGCCTCCATCAGAAAAACATTATACTAACCTATGGAAAGCCTACTTCTCTTTATGTAGTTCCCCTTATAACAAGATCAAAGGTTATTGGGGTTATTGCCACAGATTCTACGGGTGAAAAGGGAGTTCCTGAAGAAACAAGAGAAACGTTAGATATCTTTGCACCACAGATTGCAATAGCCATTGAAAATGCAAAACTTTACAGTAAGCTGCAGGAAAGAATGAAGGAGCTAACGGAATCGCACGTTTTGTTAAGCAGGGCGGAGAAATTTTCCTTTTTAGGGAACCTTGCTGCAAGGCTTGCACATGAAATCAAAAACCCAATGACAGCCATAGGCACTTTCATGCAGATGTTACCTCAAAAATATGAAGATGACGAATTTCGAAATGATTTTTATAAAATCGCCATGGAAGAAACAAACAGGGTTAATAGCTTGATAACAGAGCTAATGGATCTGGTAAAGGAAAAGGAACCGTGCTTTGAATTCAATGACATCCATGATTTGATTAAAAAAATGATCCTCCTTATCTCGCCGCAAAGCAATGCCAAAAACATTCAGATTATAAGCCAATTTGATCCTTACATAGGTCAGGTATGGATTGATTCCGAAAAAATGAAACAGGTTATTCTAAACCTCCTCTCTAACGCCTTGGATTTTACGCCGGAGGGCGGAAAGATTGAAGTTACAACCTCAATTCCATCTGCCAAAGGGGATAAAAAAGTAATTAACATAGAAATCAAAGATAACGGGGTTGGGATTCCTCAGCCTACGATTGATAAAATCTTTGACCCTTTTTTTACTACAAAACATAAGAGCAACATCCACAATGGAACCGGCCTTGGTCTGTTTATTGCCTATCAAAATATGCAGCTCCACAATGGGGCTATTGTGGCAAAAAGCGGGCCCCATGAAAAGGGTGCGTCGTTTACCCTAACACTACCTGTTGATTCATCCTCAATGCAACCACATAGGGATAACATTTAATAATAATGAAAATAGGAAAGGTAAATATTTATCCGATAAGACTTCCATTTTCATTTGAATTTTCTCATTCCCTTAGAAAAAGATTGTCGGTGGATAACATAGTCGTGGAGATTGCTGCAAATCATGGAGAAATAGCAGGATATGGTGAAGGCGCACCTAGATCATATGTCACAGGGGAATCTCAAGATAGCGCAACTAAAAATATTATTCGATTGTTGCAGAAAGATACATTTCCATGGGAGATCAATAATGTCTCCCAGATATGGAATTTTATAGACAGCCTTTATGATCGAAATGACCACCATTCCGCTGTTTGTGCACTTGAAATGGCGCTTTTAGATGCACTGGCAAGGGAGGAGGGAAAGCCCCTTTATCATTATCTACCACAAGACTACTTTACACCCAGGATTTACTATGGGTCCGTTGTGCCGCTGACAAGCAAAAAACAGGTAGCTGCTTTATGTGCCTCAGCTAAAGAAATGAGGATTAACAAGTTGAGGCTAAAGATGGGCAAGAACTATGAACAAAATAAAGAAACCCTTGAGGCTGTTAAAATGGTTTTTGGGGACAAGTGTGATCTGAGAGTGGATGTAAATGGCGCATGGAATTACACAAGTGCAGTAAAGCACATACCTCTCTTAAAAGACCACAAGGTCAAGGTTATAGAACAGCCCTTTGCACCTTTTGATAGTTGTATTTCTGAGTTTTCCGAACAAATAAAGAATCACGGCTTGGCTCTTATGGCCGATGAGTCGGCATGTTCATTGGCAGATGTTAAGCGTATTTACAAGGAAGGTTCTTATGGGATGATAAACTTAAGATTATCCAAGTGCGGCGGATTTAGGAATTCAGTAAATATAATAAATTATTTGCGTTCAAATGGCCTGTCTTTTCAAATCGGCTGTCAATTGGGCGAATCAGGCCTTCTTTCCTCTGCAGGCAGGGCGTTAGGGATCCTCTGTAGCGATGCCTTATACTATGATGGCTCTTATGACAAATTCCTGTTAAAAGAAAATATCACATATGAAAATGTATCCTTTGGCACCTCTGGCCTGGCAGGCCCGATGAGCGGCCCAGGCCTTGGTGTAAGCATCAACATGGAAAGCTTACTCCGTCTGAGTAAGGGGCCTCCAACTGAAATAACACCTAATCATATTTAAAATCTATTGCATATAAGTGCAGGAAAGGATAAAAAACTGTTATTAGGCAAATTGAAAAAACTCGACATGTGCGGTTAGCCATTAGTCCCGCCTGAGCGGGATTAGCATTAAAAAAGGGTGGAAATGAGAGATTTCAGAGAACTTAATCAATAGGTCAATGAAGTAAAGAGGATGTTGAACAGTTTTATCCAAAAGCTAATCGCTAATGGCTAAAAGCTAACCGCACAGATCAAAAAAACCGGATACAGAAATGACGAGCAACAAAATATTAGAATCTATAAGGCAGCGAGTGGAAAATGAGCCATATGCCAGCAAAATAGGTTTGAAACTTATTAAGGTTGAGCCAGGATATGCGCTGGTGGAAATGGCCCTGAAGGATAATTTTAAAAACATATTCAATATGACACATGGAGGGGCTATCTTCTCGCTAATTGATGAGGCCTTTGAGATATCAGGAAATTCTCATGGCACAGTGGCTGTTGCCCTTAATATGTCGGTTACCTTTCACAGGCCACCAAAAGAGAATGGGGTACTGCAGGCCGAATCAAGGGAAATTTACAGGTCAAAAAAGACAGCCACTTATGAGATAAAGGTTACTGAAGAGAGTGGCGCCTTAATTGCCTCTTGCCAGGCGCTGGCATACAGAAAGCA